>JAPKYC010000085.1 GCA_026394505.1 Methanothrix sp. | reverse complement strand
GACCATCTCCTACAAGGCCATGCCCCTCAAGATGTTCGAGATCACCCGCTACTCCTTCCGGCGCGAGCAGCGCGGTGAATTGGTCGGCATCCGCCGCCTGAGGGCTTTCACCATGCCCGATATGCACACCCTGACCCGCGATATGAATTCCGCCATGGAGGAGTTCAGAAAGCAGTACCAGGCCAGCATCTCCGTCCTCTCTGAGGTGGGCATCGATCTGGCCGACTACGAGGTGGCCATCCGCTTCACCAAGGACTTCTACAGCGAGAACCGCGAGTTTATCGAGGGCCTGGTGGACATCGTCCATAAGCCCGTTCTCATCGAGATGTGGGATGAGAGATTCTTTTACTTCGTGCTCAAGTTCGAGTTCAACTTCGTGGACACCATGGACAAGGCCAGCGCTCTGGCCACAGTGCAGATCGACGTGGAGAACGCAGAGCGCTACGACATCACCTATATCGATGAGGCGGGAGAGAAACAGCAGCCCATTCTGCTCCATTGCTCCCCCTCCGGAGCCATCGAGCGGGTCATGTACGCCCTCCTGGAAAAGGCGGCCCGCCTCACCGAGGAAGGCAAGCTTCCCATGCTGCAGACCTGGCTCTCTCCCACCCAGATCAGGGTCATTCCCGTGGCGGAGAGGCACCAGGCCCGCGCCCTGGAGATCGCCGCGGAACTGGGTTTCCGCACGGACATCGACGAGCGCGACGAGACCGTTGGCAAAAAGATTCGCGATGCAGGCAGGGAATGGATACCCTACGTAGTGGTAATAGGAGACGAGGAGCTGGAATCCGGCAAGCTCTCCGTTACCATTCGTGCCGAATCCACGCCCAAGTCTGCAGCCAAGTCCAAGATGACCGTGGAATACCTGCGCAGAAGAGTCACTGCCGAGACCGCAGACAAGCCCTGGCGCAGACTGCCGCTGCCTATGAAGCTTACCGAGCGGCCCAAGTTCATTTAAGGGAAAAAACCACACGATACAGGCGCAAAACTTGCGCCCGTGTCGTGTGGCTTAGATCTTTTCTTTTTTCATCGAAATATATATTATTACTATTACGGCTCGGCCATGGGGTGCCTATCCACTCCCGGCCCGCCCGGAACGTAGAAGATCCGTCCTAAATCGCTGTAGTAGTTGCCAGAGCTGCCGTTGTCCCAGCGGTTGCTCTGCCCCATGTCGTAAACATTGTAACCATTGTCGATGAGATGGTTGGAATAGAGGAGATTCCAGCCGGAGGAGAAGGATAGATAGATGCCATATCCGTTCTCCTTTGCCGTATTATTTTGCAGAGTGTTATTGCTGCTGTGACCCGCCAGTTGCAATCCCCTCTCATTGAATGAAACGCTGTTGCCCTGCAAAACGTTGTCATTGCTATCATATGAGAGATAAATGCCCCGGGAATTGTCCGAGGCCCTGTTTTCCCGGATGAGGTTTTCCCGAGAGCTGTCCAGATAGATCCCAGCGTCCCTATTTCGCAAAGCATTATTCTTTTCTATCAGGTTATTGTTGCTGGACTCGGATAAGGATATGCCGTACCAATCGTTAAAGCTGATGCGATTGCCCCGCAGAGTGTTGTTACTGCTGGAGCGCAGCGATAGGGATGAGTCGCCGTTGTTCATCAGATCGTTATCCATAATGACGTTATCTCGGGAATAGGCGAGAAAGATGCCACAATCGCTCTCTTCGTTGATGTTGTTATCCCGGACATTATTTTTCGCGATTGTATTTCGCTGGGAAGCATAGAGGGTGATGCCGTTGGTGTTGTTGTTTATGTTATTGTTGGAAATGTTGTTGGAGCGGGAACGATCCAGACGAATGCCGTCCAGGCAACCACTAATAGTATTATTTTCTAGAATATTACTTTCGGAAAGGACATGGATGCCTGTGCGGCGCGTGGTTCTGATGTCAAATCCCGATACGCTTGTCCCGTCGGCTCGAAGTATTATTGCACTATTCATTGCGCCTGCATCCAGCAGAGGACGGCCAATGCCCTCCAGGATGACCGTTTTGCTTATGTTCAGGCTCTCTCTATAAACCCCGCTCTGAACCGATATGGTATCTCCGGGACTTGCCCCATTTACGGCGGCCTGGATGCTCTCTCCGGGGCGAACGTTAATCGTAGCCGCCAGGGCCATTGACGACAGAAAGATGATGGCAAGTGCCAGCATGATTAGATGCCTTCCCCTATGTTTCATTGCCTTGTTTCTCCCAAATACTACTATCATGCTTCTAATCTTAAAACTTACCCAAGTGGAAGGCTTTATGACGCCGGCACACAAGTCTCATATGCAGATGAAAGAGCAGCCACGCATCCTTCCCATGTCCATGCAGGAAGCAACAAAGCAAGGGATAGAGCAGTTTGATGTCATTCTCATAAGCGGAGACGCTTACGTAGATCATCCCTCCTTTGCTGCCGCTCTCATTGGCCGGGTGCTCTGGGATGCCGGCTACAGCGTGGGCATCATCGCCCAGCCCGACTGGAAAAAGGACGAGGATTATGGCAGGCTGGGCCGGCCGCGCCTCTTCTTCGGCATATCCTCGGGAAACGTGGACTCCCTGGTGAACAATCTCACGCCCAACCTAAAGCGGCGCAGCTCGGATGTTTATTCGCCTGGCGGAGCTAGGCTTCGGCCGGACAGGGCAACAATCGTTTACACCAACAAGGTTCATGCCCTCTTTCCCGGCGTTCCCATTATTTTAGGCGGGATCGAGGCCAGCTTGCGCAGATTTGCCCATTACGATTACTGGTCAGACTCCGTTCGTCAGTCCATCCTTGCCGACGCGCCCGCCGATATGATCATCTACGGCATGGGCGAAAATCCCCTACGCGCTGTGGCCCTGAGGCTGGAGGAGGGCGAGAGAATTGAGGAGATCCGGGATATTGCCGGAACCACGGTTAAAGAGGAGATCAGCCGCTGGCGCAGCAGCCCGCGCCAAGACTGCCTGGTAATTCCCAGCTTCACAGAGGTTTGCACAGACAGGAGAAAATACGCCCAGGCCTTCGCCCAGCACTATCGCGAGCAGGATCCTTTTCACGGGCGGGCGGTCGTCCAGCCCCACCCCAAGACGGTCATCATCCAAAACCCGCCCGCCCGGACCCTCCGGGCGGAGGAGCTTGATCGCATTTATGAGCTGCCTTTCGCTCGCGAGGCTCATCCCTCTTATCAGGAGCCCATCCCCGCCCTGGAGCCGGTGCGCTTCTCCATCACCAGCCACCGGGGCTGCTTCGGATCCTGCTCCTTTTGCGCTCTGACCCATCACCAGGGCAGAATTGTGCAGAGCAGAAGCGCTGATTCCATTCTGCGCGAGGCGACGATGCTCACGAAGATGAAGGGCTTTCACGGCATCATTTCCGATGTGGGCGGGCCGACGGCAAACATGTACGGCCTTTCCTGTCCGCGCTGGAAACAGGGGGCCTGCTCCGATAAACTCTGCTCAGCAGACTGTCCCACATTGGACAAAGACCACTCCAGGCAGGTAGATCTCTTGCGCCGGCTCCGGAAAATTCCCGGAGTGAAAAGAGTTTTCATCGGCTCGGGGATCAGGCACGACCTGATAATGGCCGACCATTCCCCCTACCTGGAGGAGCTTTGCCGGCATCACGTCTCCGGCCACCTCAAGATCGCTCCCGAGCATATCTCCACGTCTGTGACGAAGTGCATGCATAAGCCCCCCCGAGAGGTCCTGGATGCCTTCCGGGAGCGCTTCTCCGCTGCCTCCAGGGCGGTAGGAAAGGAGCAGTACCTTCTGCCCTATCTCATGTCCGGCCATCCCGGCTGCACTGTGTTGGAGATGGTCGAGCTGGCCGAGTACCTGCGTGATAGTAGCATGTACACGGAGCAGGTGCAGGACTTCACCCCCACGCCCATGACCGTATCCACGGCCATGTACTACACCGGCCTCGACCCCTTCACCCTCATTCCCGTGCACGTGCCCAGGGGCCGGGAGAAGCGGATTCAGCGGGCCATGCTGCAGTACCGGGACCCCAATAACTACGATCTGGTCAAGGAGGGGCTGCAGATGGCCGGAAGGGAGGACCTCATCGGCGAAGGGAGGCGGTGCCTGATACCGGCGCGACCGACGGGCGGGCGCGGGTGGGGGCGAGAGAAGAGAAGGGATGAGGGTAAGAAGTCGAAAAAGCAGACATAAGCTGCAAAGAGATCGGAATGGAAGATTTCGCAGACAGATACGGCAGCCGTTTTGTGAAATTAGTAGACAGCCGTGCTACTGGCAAGGAGTTTGAATTCGATCAGGTACTGCTCATGCCCACAGCAGCGGGCTATCGTGCCCTGGTGGAGCAGGCCAAAGTCGAGATCAAGCCCAGGATAATGAAATATCTATCCGGAGAATGGTCGCAGGGTGCCATAGAGAACCTCTCTTTTTTTGCCATGGCGGTAGCCGTTTATGCCCGAAGTGTCTCCAATCCGCCACTCACAATTGATGTAGGAAAGGTGCTGCTCAGAACGGTAACCTTTTGCAATCGCAGATGCGCCAACAGAAAAAGCTCAGGGGGCGGATGCAGATTGGCCATGAACAGAGAGGACCATTATCTGCCCAAATGTGTCAAAATTCCCAGGGACGTTTCTGCTATCCTGGGCTGCTTGAAGAGATATATCGCAACCGGCAAAGCGACGAGTTGCCAGGACGCCGCAAGCGTGCACGAGGCCATGAGCGTCAAGGTCGATCCGGGATCCGACTTTACTCCGGCAACATCATGCTGATGTGCTTGGCAGCTTCGCCAAGGATCACCAAATTGAAAACGACTTCTTCAAGAAATAGCAGGCAGTCCCTGGACATAAAGAGCCTCATGTTCGATTTGCTCTCTTAGCCTGGGCCGCACAGACTTGCGTGTGACCAGATCTACAGGGCAGCCCAGCAGATCTTCAAGAAAGAACTTGAGATCCATATACCCGTTGAAGGTAGCAGGGGCCTGGAATTCCACCAGGACATCCACATCGCTATCAGGCCGGGCCTCGTCTCTGGCTACTGAGCCGAAGACAGCCAAGGTCTTCACACCCATGCGAGTCAGAACATCTTTGTGGACGGATAGCATCTGCAGGATCTCAGATCGTTTCATGCTTTCTCAAAGACAGTTATGCAGAGCTTGAATATAAAGGTTCTTTGTATATCGGACTAATTTATTTATGCAATTCAGCCAATGAATTACAGTAGTCCCTTTCGGTTTTTCTCATACAGTAACCACTTCTGCCAGGATTTGCCGGCCAATGTGAGCCTTAAGGGCCTTTTTTATGACCAGATCGATCTTGATGCCCAGCTTTTCGCTCAATTCATCCTCCATGCGAATGAATTGCAGGAGAGACGGAGCCTGATGAAACTCTACAAGTAGATCCAGATCGCTCGACTTCTTTGCTTCTCTTCGAACATACGAACCAAAGATGCCTAAGGACTTCACTTTATAACGTTCTGTTATCTCGGGCATGCTCTGTTTGAGGACCGCCTCAATCTCCTCCAGCGACCGAACCTGCCAGTTGTCTTTGGGATGACTTGCCATAATAATCCCCGAATAGTTTTGAGGATGGAACCTCTGTTCTCATATTGAAGCGCTTGATTATCTAGTTAGCTCTTCGCTATTTCCAGTGGCTAACTTCAGGTTAGTTTTCCAGTTGTTAGTTAGCCGCTTTGTGCGTCCTTTGTGATCTTTATGATCTTTGTGGTTGAAACGTCGTTGGCCACTGGTTAAAACCAAATCGTTACGAACGGCCACCACCGCAGACACAGAGCGCACGGAGGACTCACCGAGGACTCTATTACCCAATCGATACTAGCGAGGAACCTCTTTTTCACCATTCCCATCGGCACTTCCCCTTCCCGCCCTTTATGCACTGGTAGCTCTTTTCGCCCCCCTCCGCCTTCCTGGACCACTTGATCTTCGTCTCCGGCATCTCGAAGCGAGCAATCACCGGGGCGTGGTCCGACTCGGAATAGAAGATCCTGGAGGCGAAGACTATGGAATAGCTCGTTATGCACCTCTGAGCCCTTGAAGTAGGCCAGCATGGTCCTGGAGACCAGGATGTGGTCGAGCATCTTGCCCTTGCCGTTGTGCAGCAGCGAGTAGCGCGCCGGCTCGGGAATGTTGCTCTCCGTGCGCACCATGACTCGCATGGCCAGGTCCATGTTGCCCGTGTTCTCCACGTCGCCCCGGATGGCTTCGATGAGAATGCGCGTCTCCAGCGCCTGGCCGATGCGCTTCATGCTTGAGATAAAGACGCCCTCCGCCCAACCCGAGGCCGTCCTCCAGGTTCTATCGGAGAGTTTGTGCCCCTGAATGTTGGTAGGCCGGCGGCTCTTGAGATGCAGGTTGATCACATCCACCACCATGTTGTTTGGGAGCTGCACTTTGGCGTGCAGAATGGGCCTCTCCCAGGAGATCTCTTTCGCCTCGCTCTCCTCAGGCAGGGCGGTGACCTTCTTGTAGCGCGGCGAGGGGGCATACTCATGCAGATACTGGTCGTGCTCCACAATATCGTAGCGGCTGAGGATGACCAGGTTGTGATGCTCAAAGACCTCTTTTGTATCCGGATCGATGGTGGTGACTCTCTTGTAGCCCTCGTAAGGCGTGCATTCCAGCAAGCGATTCATGGCATCGAGATGCATCTTTCTGCCTTGCCCATGCTGGCCGCAGACCTCCTGCAGACAGAGAACGTCAGCATCCAGTCGAACCAATTGGGGCCTCAGGATGGGTATGCGCTCCTCTAAGCTAGGCAGCCGGTCGCGCCGGTCGTCCAGGTTCATGAAATAGCGAAGAGCCGAATTAGATCTGAATTTCCCGCGTTATCATCTCCGCCGAGATGGCGATCCCCTTGCAGGTGTGCATGTTGATCGAGAGCAGAAGTCCAACCACATGGCCACCCTGAATCAAGGGGCTGCCGCTGTCCCCTGGTCCCGGCAGATTGCCCAAAGGCAGCACGACATAGGCAATGGACCAGGAGGTGTCGGAGATGCGGCACTTCAGGCTGCCCTGAGAATTTTTCAGCTCGGCCTCGCCGAGACGCGGCTTTCCCAGGTCGGTGGGCCGACAGGCTCCCAGAATAGGAAAGAAGGCCAGGTCGGCGTCGTTGGGCATGTAAGCCACCTGACAGGCAAGGCCTGCCACGCGCAGCTTGTGCGTGCCTGCGGCGTGAAAGATGTGCGCCGGGGCTACGCCCGCAAAAGCGCCCCGCCAGGGGACGACGGCACCCACCACGCCGCCGGAGCGGCCGGTGATGAACTGGTCCCCGGATTTTATCATGACTTGATTAATCGAATTTGCTGGTAATTAGGATTTTCTAGACGGCTTGTTAGTTCAGCCAGGGAAAAGATATTTGTCTCCACCAGGCAAACCGCACTAAAGGTGAACGCAGTTTGCACACACGAATTCCAGTTCTAGCCCTTCTCCTCCTGCTCGCCGCCGCATCGCCTGCCTCCGCCTACGGCAAGAGCGTGGAGGACCTGGTGGGCTCCTTTTCCATTGAGAAGACCATAAAGATAGCAAGCAGCAGCGAATGCTTTTCCTCCGCTGGCGCAGCCGATCCCCTCACCTCGCCCCAAAGCGGCGGCGTGGGCCCATTGGCAGACGATCAGCCGCCGAGCGTTGCGGGCTTCGCTTTCCTGCCGCAGCAACTCTCCGTCGCCAGGCCCCAGCCCATCAACCTGACGGCTCACCTCATCGATGACCAGGCGGTTTGGGCGGCAGAAGCGATATTTTCCGGTCCGCGGGGCGAGGAAGCAGCCGCGCTCTTCTCTGCCCTAAACCTCACATCGGGAACGGCCAAGGACGGATATTACGGCGCAAAGATGCTTCTTCCTCCCAGCAATGAGACGGGAGAGTGGCATCTGCAGAATTTGACCCTCGTGGACCGGGAAGGCAACCGCAGGGTCTTGCTACAGGAGGATCTGCAGGACCTGGGCCTGCCCACGGTGATAACTGTGATTTAGATCCGGGCACGAGGGAAGTGTCCGGGCTCCTTTGTGCGCTTTGTGATTGGAAAGGCCGTCGTCGTAGTTAGTAATAATTGCCACAAAAGGCGATCTGCTGCCTGGTCAAATAATTATTTATCGCTTCCCAGTAAATCTATCATGATGGCCTACTATGAGGCAGTCCGGCGCATTCTGATAATAATATTCGTAATTAACGTAGCTACCGCACTGGCCAAAGGAGGCTATGGCCTACTCACCAACTCCCTGAGCATGAGCGCAGACGGCCTGCATTCCCTCTTCGACAGCACCTCCAACATCATCGGTCTGGTGGGCATCTCTCTGGCAGCCCGCCCTCCTGACAAGGAGTACCCCTACGGCCATGCCAAGTTCGAAACCTTCGCCTCTCTGGGGATAGCCGTGCTGCTATTTGCCAGCTCGATTCAACTGGTCCTGGCGGCCGTAAATCGCCTGCAAAGCCCGTCAGCTCCCCAGATAACCGAGCTATCTTTTGGAATTATGGGCATAACCCTGCTCATCAATATCGGCGTCTCGGCTTACGAGTACATCCTGGGCAAAAGGCTGAAGAGCAGCATCCTGGTGGCTGATTCCATGCACACAAGAAGCGACATTTTCGCTTCCGTGGGCGTTATACTGGGACTTGTCGCCGTCAGGATGGGCTATCCTCTGGCCGATCCGGTCATTGCCCTGCTCATCTGTGGCCTGATCCTCTTGACTGGTCTCGAGATTGTAAAAGACAGCTCCAAGGTATTGCTGGACAAAGCTCTGGTCGAAGAGAGAGTGATTGTCGATCTGGCAAAGTCGGTAGAGGGCGTCTGCACCTGCCACAGCGTCCGGACGCGTGGCATGGCCGGGGAGATTTTTGTGGATCTGCATATTGGGGTGGACTCGTCGCTTTCCATAGATGCAGCCCACAAGGTGGGTGAAGATGTAGAACGCTCAATAAAAAGCAAGATTACAGGGGTCAGGGATGTGGTCGTGCATCTGGAGCCCAAGGACTATTGCGAGATAAAGGCCCGGAAGGCTTTGGAATAGAGAAATAATAAAATTAAAAATGCAAGGATGAGCAAATATGCAAAATATCACAATCACAGTCTCGGAGGCGGGAACTGCTGCCGCCAGGACCTTTGCCTATAAAATTCTGGTCGAGGGTAATGTCGTGGCAGAGAGAACGCTTAACCCAGTTCAGACTCAGCAGGTACTGGAGACTGCATCTCAGTACTTCTCTCTTATGCAGGGCGCAAGGCAGGCCTCAGCGAAAAGCTATCTGCCCATCCTTCGTGACGGATTAATTCATCTCTTCTTAGAAAAAGGCTGGCAGGATTTCCAGGCCAAGATCTTGCCGGGTGCTAGACTTACTATCGCTTCGCCCATCCCGGAGGTGCTCCAGCTTCCCTGGGAGTTGCTCCCGCTTTCCAGGCAGACGGACGGCAATGAGAGCTTCAGCATTATTCGCCTGCCCCAGGCCGCTGACGGGCTTATTGCTTCTTTGGCAAAGCTTTCGCCTGGGCCTTTGCGCGTACTTTTCCTGGCCGCCGAGCCTTTGGACTATGAAGAAGAAGAGCAATCGATCCTTGAGGCGGCTGAGGGTCTGGACATGACTCTTGCCATCTCTGAGAGCGGCACCTGGGATGGGCTAAAGGGACGCGCCGAGTCCTTCCGGCCCCATCTGGTGCACCTGGCTGGCCAGGGAAAAGTGTCCGGTGGATGTGCGGTTTTCTCTATGCAGGGCCTGGCAGGTCGGGCAGATCTGCGATTCGCAGAGGAGCTGGCTCTTGCCCTGAAGGATTCAGGCCTTGTGGGCATCATCCTGAGCGGTCGGCAGAGCGAGCCCCCCTTAGCTCTACATCTGCTCTGCCAGAGGCTGGCGGAGAGCATTCCTCTGGCCGTGGCCTGGAATGCACCGACTGCTGCTGCCAGGCCCCTCTATCGGTCCCTGGCCGCCGGTCAATCAATGGATGAAGCGCTGCTATCCGTGCGCCGGGAGATCTCTGCAGATCCTGCTACTTTTTCTTTTCCCGTTTCAGTTCCTGCGCTGTACTCGATCTACGATTTGCCGGGAATCTTCGACACCCAAAAGAGCGCTACGTCAGTCCCCCTCGTCCCGGAGCTGCCCGCCTTGCCGGGCCTGATAGAAGGCCGGACGGAGTGCTTTGTGAACCGGAGACGGGATTTGCAGCGGCTCATTCCCGCCCTGCTGGAGGGTGGGGCGCAGGCTCTGATCATCACCGGCCCTAATGGTGTGGGCAAGAGTGCTCTGGCAGTCCATCTTGCCCGCCTGCTGGCGCCCGCCGGTTACAGCGTTCTGCCCATTTACAGCTCGCCACATAACCGCATAAGCGCCGCCCGGATCCTGGAGGCGGCAGTCGGCCATTTGAGCGGAATGGGTGAGGAGGCAGCGGCAAAAAGCCTCAAAGACCCGAAGCGCTCTGTCAGAGAGAGGTTGCAGAGCCTGGTGGATGTGCTGAAAGCTTCTCGCATTCTGATGATTTGGGACGGTCTGGAACTGGACGGCAAGACCGGCAAAATTTTGGACCCGGATCTGGCAAAGCTTTACCTGCTGATGCTAAAAGGCATGACAGCGGGCCGCGTCATCATTACCTGCGGGGCAATGCCCGCCGATGCCCTGAGCCTGCCCGCCCGCGCCTGGCAGTGGAAGCTGGAGGAGCTTGGTAAGGCCGCATTCATTAGATATCTTCTCCGGGACGAGGTCGTGGCGGATCGCTATAAAAGAGGCGAGATCTCTTATGCAGAGCTTGCTTTGCACCACCTTGCCTTCTTGGGCCATCCGGCTCACCTGGCTCAAACAGGCAAAGCCTTGAGCTTGGGAGATCTTGCCGCCGACGAGGACCCGCTGGCAAAGCTCATCTCCCGCCTGGGCGCTGCCTCTAGCCACGCCCTCTTACAGGTCGCGGTTTTTAACGTAGCCATGAGCCCGGCCGGCCTGTCTGCCGTTTCCGGCCTGACGGAAGAGCAGGCCGCCGCCAATGCCAGCGCGTGGCAGGGCCTCTCGTTGGCCTATGCAGAGGGATTGTTGTGGGCGGTGCCTTCATCCTTTCGCGCCGGGCTCTCACGCTTGGACGTCTTGCTGGAAGCACGCGGGCACTATCTGGCGGCAGGAGATCTGGACAATGCCATCGCCGTGACGGCCCACATCAGCGGCTATCTGCAGAGGCGCGGCTACTACTCTGAACTGATAAGGCTAAACCAGGAACTATTGGATCTGGACAAGCCGGCTGCAGCCGGGCCTGCGGCCTGGATCGCGAAAGCCCATCTGGTTCAGGGCGAATACAGAAAGGCGGCAGAGTGGTACGGGCGGGCCCTGCAAATTGCCCCTGACGCCGCCGCTTATCATGGTCTGGGTACAGCTCTCATGCACCAGGAAAAATATGACCTGGCAAAAGAGAGCCTGCAAAAGGCGGCGGAGGCATTTTATGCCGCAGGCGACCTTTCCGACGAGGCCTCTAGCCTGAGTAGCCTGGCCTCCATTGACATGTTGAAAGGCGAGAATGCGGCTGCTGCCGAGAAGCTGCAGAAGATTGTAGATATCATGAAGGGCCTGGGAGATATTAAGGGCGAAGCAGCAGCTTTGCAGGAGATGGCCCGCCTGGATATGAAAAGGAGTGACTATGACGGCGCGCGCCAGAGGCTTGTGAAATCAATGGACCTTCTTAAAACAGCCGGAGACCGTAAGGGCGAGGCTTTTGCCCTCTTTGACCTGGCCAGCCTCGATCTGGAGAAGGGCGACTTCCAGCCGGCAGGGGCGGAGTTCGTCAAAGCTCTGCCGCTCTTTCAGGAGATGGGCGATCGGGCCGGCGAAGCCGCCATCCTGCACAGCCTCGGCATGATCCATTCCCAGGCCGGAGAGAAAGAAAAGGCCATGGAAAGCTTCCGGGCTGCTTTGCAGATCAATCAAGAGCTGGCCGATAGACCCGCGGAAGCAGGTGCCTTCTTCCAGCTCGGCGCTTTAGCCGTGCAGCAGGATAAGATGCAAGAAGGTTTGCGGCTCATGGCGCTGGCCGCCGTGGTCTTAAGGAGCATCAAGAGCGATGATGTGAAAAACGTCGAGCCGCTGGTGGAGAGGCTGGCCTCCCAATTAAGCTACAGCCAGGAGCAGTTCATGGGTCTGGTGCAGGAGGTCTTGCAGAGCTATGCCCGAGATCGTGGCTGGGGGCTGGTGGAGAGGGCCTGGGGGAAGTAGGCCCGGATCAACAGAAGCATCCAACCAGATTTTTTTTCTCTCGCTGGCAATTCGCAGATGAATTGGCTCATCTTGTAAATATGTAAGCAAATCCCCGTGTATTTCCAGCATTATCAAATATTTTAATTTTAGATCCAAAGAAGTGCCCCGGATATTTATCCATGACTTTTCCAACGGATCTACTCAAATCCCATATTTGATATCCGATACTAGCAGTATCCATATCTGAGTATTCGCTTAAAGTGGAATTAACATTGAAATAAACGAAACCTGGATTGTCTGCCGATATGCTTATAGCCTGGGTGCCGGAACTCGATCCAGCATCGAACACACCAAGGGCATAGTTCAATATTTCCTCATCACTCACAGCTCCCGCTGATCCAATTAGCACCATAAGCAATATCCAAACCAATTTCATGTTTTCTGGATGACACTCATAGATTATATTGGTAATGGTTCCAAACCGATTGGAGACGGACTGGCAGGAATAACGTGGACGAGCTTCCTGGCCAGGCTGGCGAACTACGGTGTGGATACATTTCGCCTGACTGAAGAGAATCTCAAGGCGGAGGCAGTTATTGCCTGAAGTCATCTGCACACATCGCCCTTCTGGATGCAAAGAGTGCAGGCCACCTGCCTGCTGTGAAGCATTCTCTCGATAGGCTTTTAGAGCCTGGCTTCCGCCTGGATCGAAAGACTCGATAAACTGTGCTGAGGCTGGCTGGATAATAATAGGACAGAAACATTCAGGCAAGAGTCTGTTTACCGCCTCTCTGAGGATATCATCTGCTTCACCATAAAGAAAAGACGCCCGGGCACTTCCCGTCGTCTATCCGCCCTTTGCCACCTCGTCCACCCCGCAGGCGGCGATCTTCTCCACCAGCTTGGCCAGCACGTCCTTTCTCATGCCGCCCACGAACTTGATTGATCCCACCACCAGGTGCCCGCCTCCGGAGACACCGCCGTTGGGAATCTCCTCCATCAGCTCTTTTACCATTCTAGGAATGTTCATCTTTACGGCCTTACTGCGCAGCACGGCAAAGTCCGGGCCGTAACCGATGGTGACAACGGGCTTTCCGGCATGCTTCTTGCACAATCGGTCGTGCACCTCGCCTGAGGTCTTGCCGGGCGGAGGGAAGGTGAACTTGTGGGCGAAGTTCTCCACATCCAGCACATTCATGATGATGCCATTGGGGAGCCGCGTGCTCTTCACATTGCCCATTGAGGCGCGCAGTTGCTCGTCAATGGCAGCATTGGCCTGCTCGCACAAAAGCTCCACGATCCTCTGGTGCCGGTCCAGCCGGCCCAGACATAAAATGTCGTTTATCAGCCCCCGCCCATCATTGAAGCGCTGCCAAAACGCCTCATAGTCCAGGGCCAGAGCAATCTTCTTCAGGTCCTCCCGGCTGTACTTGTCCTCGACCAACTGGATGTAGGCAGCCGCCTCCGGCGCTTCGCTTCTGTCGCCCACCGCGGAGACGGCAGGAAAGTGCTTGATCTTGCTCTCCACCGAGGGGTAGATCATGCGGGCGATCTCTGTGGCCAGCATGCCCGTAGTCAGGCCGAAATCGCCGCCGGCGTGCGCGGGATTGACGTGAGCGATGAGAAACTGGTCCACAATCTTGTGGGGATGATGGTGATCGACGACCAGCATCTCCAGGCCGTAGACCTGGGCCTGACGCATGGCCGGAACATCCTCTTCCGTGGAACCGTTGTCCATTAGAACGATGAGCGGCATCTTTTGGCCGTGCCGGGTCTGATCCTCCAGAGCATAGGTCAGATCCTTGGTCACATCCTCCAGCTCGTAAAAGGGCGCTTTGCTGGGGGCGCGGCGGTAGTTGTGGTATTCGGCATCAGGCCCGCCTACCTCTGTGATAAGCGGCAAAATCGCCATCTCGATGGCTACCGCCGCGGTGATGCCGTCGGCATCGGCGTGATGGCGGACAACAATGGGCTGGGACTTGAGGACTGCCCGGCGAATCTCCTTGGCCACTTGCTTCATAGCCGGCAAGAGCCTTGTCATGATCTCACTTTTCACCAGAAACTCGGTCTCTGAGGGCTCAGCGCGCCGGTCAATCGCCTGTTCAATCAGTTCCTTGACCATGGAAGCCTCTCCGCCCCAAAGGCGCTTCATGGACTTGATTTCTACCTGAACCTGATTGTTGCGCAGGCTTACCTCGCCGATGACTCGCACCATCATCTCGTTGTCGATATCGGCGTAGGCCCGTACACCGGCCCTCTCAAAGGCGGCACAAAAGACCAGACCGCTGTCGTCTGCGATGGTGAATATGGTAGGGCCCCCCGTCTGCTTGACCTGGATGACCTCTCCCTTGATCATGATCTGCTTACCCACCTGCTTTTGCAGATCCGTGGTCTTGGATATAGGAAGCTCCTTTTCCACCTCAAAAGTGTTGTACTCCTTCAGTTCGGCCGGCTCCAGTTCGATGTTGCCGTTAGCTAGAATATTTCGCACCACAACGAAGATGCACTCGCCCACCTCAGGCTTGCTCTTCAGGTATTTGTTGTGGGCGAGGCCCCTCACGCTCTCGGATAGATCCACAAAGGCCCCAAAGCTGGCCAGGCCATTGACCTTTCCCTGATAAATCTCCCCTATCACGATATCTTTGACATCACAAGCAGGATCGAGAATATGCACGAGCGGCTTTTTGGCACAGCGCTCGCATAGCTCCTTTTTGCTTGAAAGCTTGGACTTGCACACGACGCACAGGTACTCGCGCCCCAGGCCCTCGCAGGTCGGGCAGCTCTCTGTAACCGGCATCTTGCCCGAGCCTTGGCAGACGCTGCATTTCGTGGAGCCGCTATCAATAAGCTCCTTCATATCCATATCCGTTGCCTCTCCCAGGGAGATGGACTCGGTCTTTCCGCTGCCACTGCAGTTGGGACAGGGCTTCTCTCCTACCACCAGGTAGCCCTTGCCCTGACAAATTTCGCACAGGTTCATCCTGGAGATTGACGCACCATTGGAATTTAGCTATTTTGCAAGGGTCCGGCTGCGGCGCAAAGATATGCAAGCCAATAAATAAGATGCCGCCCCTCCAGGGGGGCATGCGAGTCGTGGTTTTACGCATCGGCCACCGGCCGGAGAGAGACAAGAGGATCACCACCCATGTTGGCCTGGTGGCCAGAGCCTTCGGAGCGGAAGAGATGCTCCTCTCCGGGCGCGACTCTCACGTGGAAGAGAGCCTGGCTGATGTGGCAGAGCGCTGGGGGGGCAGCTTTCGCCTCAAATCGGATGTCTCCTGGAAGGGAGAGACGGTGCGCTGGAAGGAGGCGGGAGGAAGGGTGGTTCACCTCACCATGTACGGCTCCCTTCTGCCCGATGTGATCGACGAGATTCGCGAATGTGAGAATATCCTGGTAGCTGTGGGCGCAGAGAAGGTTCCGGCCGAGATGTATGATCTGGCGGACTGGAATGTGGCCGTGGGCAATCAGCCTCATTCCGAGGTGGCGGCGCTGGCGGTCTTCCTGGACCGGCTCTTTATGGGTCGGGAGCTTCATGAGACATTTGAGGGTGGCCTTAAGATTGTGCCTTCTCCTCGCGGAAAACAGGTCTTGTATCCAAAATGAGAGTATTAGTAATTGGCATCAACATCCGACATATTGCCCGCTCAGCCAGCTTGGCCGGCCATGAGGTTTTCGCAGTCGATTGTTACTGCGATGTGGACCTGGCCGGATGTGCAAAAGAGACAGCTAAAATGCCCCGTGAAGGGGCAAAAGAGCATCTTCCGTTTTATGTGGAAAAATTCCGTCCTGATGCCGTCGTCCTGGGGCCGGGCCTGGAAGAGGCCTCGGTTCGGGGAGTGCCTGTGCTCAATAACCCGCCAAAAAAAACGGCTCAGGTCTCAGATAAGCTCTGGTTGGCTCGTTGGCTGGAAGAGAAGGGCTTTCCTTTTATTAAGACGCAGCTTTCCGCTGAAGATCTGCGTTTTCCCTTCCTGGCCAAGCCGCGCCGGGGCGCGGGGGGCGTCGGATGCAGAGTTGTAAGCTCTCCCTTTGAACTAAAATGGGAAGAGGGCTTGATCGCCCAGGAGCTTATATTTGGCCGGCCCGCCAGCGTTTCGGTCATTGGGAACGGTCGCGAGGCGCGCGCCATTGCCGTCAACGAGCAGCTCATCGGCCTCTCCTGGGCTGGGGCGAAAGGATTCAGATACAGCGGGAACATCACGCCCCTCGCTCCCCCGCAATGCGCCATAGGGCAGATGGCAGAAGAGATTATCGCGGCCCTAAGCCTCGTGGGCAGCAATGGAGTTGATTTTTTGCTCACCGAAAAAGGTCCCGTGGTGGTCGAGGTCAATAGCCGCTTTCAGGGAAGCCTGGATACTGTGGAATTGTCCGGGGGGGACAATGTCTTCCAGGCTCATCTGCAATCCTTTTTGGGAATGCTTCCCGAGAGGCCGGCCCCGCCTCGTTGCACCGCAGGCAGAATCATAGTCTATGCCCCCTGCGATCTTGCAATCGAGGCGGATCTGGTCAGAGACTGGACTAGTGACGTGCCGGGGAAGGGATCGCGAATAGCCGCAGACGATCCCGTCCTATCAATAATGGCCCTGGGATCAAGCCGAGACGAGGTTTTAGCCCAGCTAAAGAGGAGAACGGCAATGCTCGGCGAGATTACAAAAACAAAATGGTAGATTACCAGGATACTACCCGGTAGAGCCAGTTGCTGAACAGTGTCCAGGCCTTGACAAAGCCTGATCCTTTCTCCAGCTTTATTTTGTCCTTTTCGCTGTACTTTTTTCCATCATTCATCCACGAGTCCATGATATAGGATTATTTCTCTTTTGAATTTAACAATATCGGTCTACAGCGATAGCGCCATTGGAGTCAGGAGTGCTAGGAATACACGTTCCTGTGTCAGTATAAAAAGATAATGCTTGATAAAGGTAATATAGCATAAAGGGGAAAGGCATTGGCAGAGATAAATGCAGGGAATAAAATGAAGTCACCGGAAAGAATTACCATCGCGTTAGATGAAGAGACCGCAGGCCTGTTCAAGAAGATGAAGGAAGATCTGGGCATGTCCCAGAGCGAGCTGATGCGAGAGTCCCTTAAGTTCTTTGGCAAACACAAGATGCTCTTTGACTTCGCCGAGGACAAGACGGTTTACACCCATGCAGAAATGCTCTCCGCTGGCGAGCATGTGATCCTGGATATCGATCACTGGATACTGTTTCTAAGCTTCATTGAAACTCACCCGGACAAGGAAAAGTTCTGGAATCTACATAAAGAGGTCTGCCGGGCTCATGCCGAGCAGTTCAAGCACAAGCTCTTCAATGCGGAGAGCATCCTGAGACGACTTGAGATCTGCAACCTCTTTAATATGAGCAAGACCGACAAGAATGAGTTCACCCTCATCTTCGGCTCGGATGCGCCCAAGAAATTCGTGAGAATTGAGCTGGAGGAGATCTTTGCCGGCATGGGCTTCCTGGTTGAGATCAAAGATGACTTCTCAAAGCTGAGGGTCAAGGTAATTCATGATCTCTAGTTGATTGCTTTTATAACGAATGCAGCCAAAATATATATGCTAACTGAGATTACACAAGTGCTGCGAGGGAGATTATGACTTTAATCGTGCTCAACTTCAAGACCTATCGTGAATCTACCGGCCTGGAGGCTCTACGCCTGGCAAAGATATGCGAGGACATTTCCCGGGATTATTCCGCCAAAATGGTGGTAGTGCCCCAGGTGGCTGATATCCAGACCATCTCAAAGGCCGTAAAGATACCGGTCTATGCTCAGCATGTGGATGGAGTGGGATATGGCGGCTTTACGGGCCATGTGACCGCAGCGTCCTTGAAAGCGGCGGGAGCTGCCGGATCTCTCATCAACCACTCCGAGCGAAGGCTCAAGTTGGCTGATATTGAGGCCTCCATCTCCGCCTGTCGTCAGGCCGGCATAAAAACAATAGTCTGTACCAACAACGTGGCCACGACTCGTGCCTCGGCCGCATTGGAGCCGGACTATGTGGCTGTGGAGCCGCCCGAGCTGATCGGCAGCGGCATTCCCGTATCCAAGGCTAATCCACAGGTCATTTCAGAGTCTGTTGATGCCGTCAAACGCATTGCTCCAAAGGTAGGTGTGCTCTGCGGTGCGGGAATAACGCACGGCGAGGATCTGAGAAGCGCCCTGGAGCTGGGATCGGTTGGGGTCTTGCTCGCTTCAGGAATTATCAAGGCAAAAGACCAGCGCAAGGCTTTAGAAGATCTGGTGACGGGTGCTTCAAAATGATAGCAGTGCACGTTCGTGTCTCAGGTCGAGTGCAGGGCGTTTTCTATCGCGCATTTACTCGGGACCAGGCATTAGCTCTGGGGGTGAAAGGCTGGGTGAGAAACATTCCCAGCGGAGGAGTGGAGGCTGTACTGGAGGGAGAGCGAAAGCCCGTAGGAGAATTGCTCAAAGCCATGAAGTCGGGACCCACTGGAGCCATAATCCTGGGGATGGAGTTCTCCGAGCTGGAAAGCAAAGGGTACGAGGATTTTGAAATAGAATAGGATGTGATCTCATGCTTACCGTCAACAGATACAAATGCTGCTACTGCGGTGCCTGCGTCGGAGTCTGCCCTACATGTGCCCTGGAGCTGGTGGAGACCTGGCTCGAGGTCTCGGCGAAATGTAAGGAGTGCGGCCTGTGCACCATGATATGCCCCGTGGGAGCCCTGGAGGTTGAGGCATGAAGTGCGACTTGATAGTGGTAGGAGGGGGCCCGGGCGGATCTATGGCCGCCAAGACGGCCGCCTTGGCCGGCCTCAAGGTCGTCATGCTGGAGAAACGCCAGGAGATCGGCGATCCCGTGCGCTGCGCGGAGGGCGTTAGCAAGAGGGCCTTATGCCGCATGATGAAGCCAGAGCCGGAATGGATATCCTCTGAGGTAAAGGGCGCCAGAATCTATGCTCCAAACGGAAAAAGCATAGTCATGTCCGAGGACAAGAGCGGCGGCGAGGTGGGCTACGTCCTGGAGAGGAAGGTCTTCGATCGAGGCCTGGCCATGCGGGCTGCTTCGGCGGGCGCACAGGTTCTGGTCAAGACCAGAGCCCTGGGTCTGCTAAAGAAGGACGGAGCGATTTGTGGAGTATCTTGCTTGCGCATTGGCGAGCCCCTGCAGATCGAGGCGCCCCTCATCATCGGCGCGGACGGAGTGGAGTCCAAGGTGGGACGCTGGGCGGGCATTGACACCACTTTGAAGCTGCAGGATATCGAATCTTGCGCCCAGTTCCTGGTG
>JAPKYC010000084.1 GCA_026394505.1 Methanothrix sp. | reverse complement strand
TACCCCGATGCTTGCATCGGGGATAAAGGGCATACGTATTCAACCTAGGTTTGGATCTGCTTAACCTGGTTCCACATTCATGCGGCGGCGCCTTGGATGCCCCGATGCTTGCATCGGGGTGCGCCGCCGCCGTTTCACTTTAGAAGGCAATGAATGGAGTTTGAGCTATGTGAAATGGAACTGGTCAGAATTCTAACAATCTTTACTAAAATTTTCGAAAGTTATAAATCGTACTTTGTAACAAAGACACGTAGTGTTGAAACGACAGCATCCCAGTACGCACAAGGATTGCTGCTTCAGCAAGGACGTGGTAACATGACCAAGTACGCAAATGATGTTCAAGACGCCAGTGCTCGTCGTTTTCAGCATTTTATCTCTCAATCGCCATGGGAATACAGACCGGTGATAGCCCAGATTCAACGTGATGTTATGGAGCGTATCGGCGATGCGCGAGATGGAGCGATACATATAGATGAAACCGGCTTCTCCAAGCAAGGTGATGATTCTGTAGGAGTCAAACTTGCTTTGGAGCTTGTTTCTCCATGAACCTAAATCCAGCATCTTGGTAGAATGTCACAGCATCAACTTTTGAATCTACAGAGAGATACCTGCAGCCGATAGGACCATCAATGGCCAGACCTAAGGCAAGTAATAATAGGAAGTTGCCGACGCCGCTTCTCTGGAAGCGACTATCCACGGCAAGTCGCCCAATCAAAAGACATGGATAGACTGAATATCTGTATCCATTCATGCAATCGGACCTATCGATCCGCTTCACCTGAACGGAGTCTGCCGCCAGGGTTATGAATCCAGCCAGTTGATCTTTCCAAAAGCAGAGGTGCGTTTTGCTTATCAGATTCCTCTGATCCCTTATTGAATCATTCTTGAGAAAATCGTTTAATTCTTCATTCCCTGAATCAAAGTCAGAGAGATCGTGTAAAGGGCTCAGAAGCTCTATGCGAAGCTCCTTTTCAGGAATCATGCCCATAGAAATTCAAAGCGGATGTTCCTTGTAGACGCGCCTTGCATTTTTATAGAATTCCAACTGCTCCTCCGTAAAGGTCACGTCCTCTTCGTTCTTCCAGAACTCCTCTGCATCGGCACCATCCAGAATTATGCCGAGCCTTGTTGGTTTGGCCATTCCTAGATCACCCACATGCGTCTCATTTACACTATATTAACCTCATTGGCACTATAAATATCTGTTTATCACACATCGCCACGGCCTGCCCTTTGCCAGGGATTCGATCCTTGGAAATACGTCTACTTGGTCACCTAAATCTCCCGATAATCTCCACCCCGCCCACTCGGGCCAGGTATAGCTCGTCCAGGTTGTCGAATATGCCGTGCTCCACCACACCCGGAATGGGGCTGATCTTCGCCGCCAGGCCCTTCGGATCCTCGATTATCCCAAAGTCTACATCCATCACGAAGTTGCCGTTGTCCGTGATCACCGGCCCGTCCTTCCGTAGGCCCTGTCGCAGCACCGGCTTTCCGGAGAACTCCGTGAGCCGCCGCTCCACCAGCCGCAAGGCGAAAGGCAGGACCTCCACCGGCACCGGCCAGGTGAGCTTTTCCACATACTTGCTCTCATCGGCTACGATTACGAACTTCTGGGCCGAGCAGGCAACCACCTTCTCCCTTGTATGCGCCGCTCCCCCACCCTTGATGACGTACAGGTTGCGGCCCACCTGATCGGCTCCGTCGATGGCCAGATCAAGGATTGGATGCTGATTGAGCGTGGTGAGCTTTATTCCCGAGGCGATGGCCAGATTCTCCGCCTGAAAAGAGGTAGGAACCCCCCAGAAATCCAGGCCCTCCTCTTTCACTCTTTCGCCCAGCCGCTTGATGGTCCAGGCCACGGTGGAGCCCGTGCCCAGGCCCACCACCATGCCGCTTTTCACCAGCTCTGCAGCCGCCTCACCGGCAAGCCTCTTTGCATCCGCATTAGCAGAAACATCCTTCATGAAGCCTCTAAATTGTACCAGTTAATCGCGTTCTCTGTGCGTCCTCTGTGAGCTCTGTGCGCTCTGTGGTGGGATTCGTAAACCCGTAAGGTTATTTAGCTCACTATCTCGCTCTTCACCGTGGTAAACACTGGTCCTCTCAGGTCCATCTTGTGCTTGTAGCTGGTGATGTACCTCTCCAGCGCGGGATGGATCTTGATGTTGATATCACCGGGGCTTCTCACGATGCGGGCGCGCGTCTCAGATTCCTTGCCGGCCATGGCGGCCACCTCGATCTCGTAGGCTGCCAGCGCGGCAAAGGCATCGATATACTTGATGCCCGTGGTCACGCCCTCGTTGAAGGCCTCCTCCCAGCGAGAGGTATGGGGTATGCCCATGATATTCTGCTTGTGCACCACGATCTCGTTTTGGGCAGCCGGGCCGCACAGCTTGGTGTTCTCCTCCGGCTCGACCACGGAGACCTTCACCTTTCGTCCGAAAATCTCCCCCTCCCAGGCTGTGAACTGGCAGGGCGAGGGCGTCTCCCCGTGCTCGGTTGAGACGGCAACCACGGCCTCGGCTATGGCCTGGCCGGCAGGCGTCGTGGGCAGCTTATCCACGAGAATCATCTGCGCCATCTCCCGTGCCGTCAGCTCCCAATTGGTCTGAAACTGCGGGTAAGAGAGGGCCCGCATATACTGGGAGTTGTGCAAAATCATGGCGAGCCTCTCTACACCCAGGCCCAGGTTCATGACCGGATAGGGAATGTCGTACTGCGACAGAGCCGTGGGCGAGTAGATGCCGAAGGTGGCCACCTCCACCCAGCCGCTCTTGTACTTCGTAGCCGAGCCGACCAGACCGGGGTGGTAGGCGTAGACCTCGATCTGCGTTCCCGGCGTGTAGTACTTGCTCCTCTTGTCGTCCGGCCGGAACTGAAACTTCTCAAAGCCAAACTGGCTGAGCAGGCCGTCCGCCACTGCTTTTCCATCCTCTACGCTGACATCCTCATCCATGATCACGCAGCTCGCCGAGTAGTAGCTCATCAGCCGCGCCGCATCCTCCGCCTGCTCGCGCCGGAAGCATCGGTCCACGGAAAATAGCTTGAGTGGCAGCTTGCAACGGTAATGAAGATTGGAGAGCGACAAAAACCACCCCGAGGTCATGTGGCTGCGCAGCGTGCGGGTGGTGGCCTCGGCCTTCAGCTCCCGAAACTCCGGGAAGACCTTCTCCAGGACGACAGAGATGAGGGCATCGTGAGCACCAAGAGCGCCGGCGATCTCCTGCACCAGGTCGTCGCCCTCCACTTTGCCTTTCTTGTAGCCGTGCAAAATCTGGCGCAAGGCCTCCGCCTCTTCCCCGGAAAGCTCCCGGCCTAGAAGGGCATTTACCTGAGAGATCCTCTCATCGGACATGCCGATGTCGGGCCTGGGTAGCCCCGCCAGGTAAAAGCAGCGATCCAGCACGGCCAGCGCCTCCGAGCCGAACTGGCGGTAAACATCCGATGCCTCAACCATCACCGGGTTCATGGCCTCGGAGAAGCCCAGGCGGATGTAGGCCTCCCGAAGCTTCTGAATGGTGTCGAATATGGGGTGCACTGTCCCGAAAGAATAGCTATTTCTGGGATATCTCTCATTTAGGGAAGGCTTGCCAAGATACTCTCTCCCCTGCTGCCAGGCCTTATCGAAATCCTCTTTGGCAGCCTCTTTAATCAGGCTGGGATCAAACTTCATGCTTTGTAACTCCAGGAATTTTACAGTTGTTAGTTCGTCTCTCTGTTCGTTCTCCGTGAGCTCTGTGTCTCTGTGGTGGAATAGTCGTTAGTTACTGGTTATTGCCAAAATGGCTACGGACTGCCACCTTTGCGGGCACAGAGCGCACGGTGGGCTCACAGAGTACTCTATTAGTCGATTATTCATTTGATACAGCGAGGAACCTCTATTTTTTGGGCGGCTCGCGGAAACTGCAGAGCGATTGCTGCATCTTGGCCAGCTCCAGAGCATTTGTGAGGTCTCCGCGCGTCCTCTCCAGCATGCTCCTGGCCAGGTCGCTCTTGCGGCGCAGGCCGCGGGTGATGGCATCTGGATAGTCGAAGAGCATGAGCAGGTAGTAGATCTCCTCGATGACGCCCAGGAAGTACTCGCCCTCAGCCGCCCGCCCGGCGCGAATGAGGTCCAGAATATGACGGCGTAGCTCGCCGGTGACATCTCCCAGGCCCGCCAGATAGTTAACGGGCTCCACTCCCACCTCGTCAGGAGTCAGGATCTGGTGCTGTGTAGTAATGGAATAGACATTTCGCGCTTCCGCATACTCCTGCTCCGCTCCATCCACAAATCCGGCGTAGCGCACATCCTGGTGATCCTTCAGCGCCTCCTGAATCTTCTCCAGGCCAAGGGCCGCTTCGCCCATGAGCCTCTCAGCTGAAGCCAGGTCATTTCTATGCACGGAGCGAATGGAGGAAGAGCAGAGGCGAATAACCTCGCGGGAGAGGCGGAAAGCCTCCTCTCGGGCCCGGTCTTTGCAGTCAAATCCGGCCAGCATGTTTTTAGACAGGTTCTCAAATATCGACATGATTCATCATCTTCTTCAGGCGATTTACGGACCTTTGTCCCTCTTCCAAAGAGCGGGCCTCTGTGACAATGCGGCCTTTATAATCCTTAAAGGCCGCTGCAACCTTTTTCCAGGGGACGGTGCCGTTTCCCACCGGCAGGTGCTCGTCTCTCTCTCCGTGATTGTCGTGCACATGAGTGTGAATGATCTTGTCCTTAAGCCGCAAAAAGCTTTCTACATTTCCATTGGTATTGGCATGGCCTACATCAAAAATAAAGCCCACATTCTCCCGGTCCACAGTCTCTATTATTCCCATAACCTCCTCCGGCCGGCGGCCCAAAATGGCAGGCATGTTGACCATGTTCTCCACGGCAATCCTCATGTCCAGATTTTGGGCGTGATCGCAAATCTGCTGGATGCCCAGGATACACTGCGACCAGGCGGCGTCGGGCATATGCATTCCCAGAGGCGAGAAGTGGCCGGGATGAAGCACGGCCAGGCGGGCAAAGTCGCCGGCAAGATCCAGGCAGCTTTTCATCTGCCGCACCGTCTCCTCCCAGATGGGCTGGTTGACGGAGGCCAAATTCAGGTCGGAGTAGGGCAGGTGGATGGTAATAATAAGGTCAGTAGTCTCGACGATCTGTCTTGCCTCAGCCAGATTCTCTCGTGTCAGTTTCTGCTTTCCCTCGTTTACGATCTCCCAGCCGCTGTAGCCCAGATCTTTCAGTTGATACGCCCAGTCAAAGGGCCTGTCCACCAGCTTGCTGGAGGAGAAGCTAAACATCCGCTCCTCCCTGTCCCTCCTCTCCCTGCTTATTCTCTCCCAGCTCAATTAGGTCAATCTCTCGGATCGGCACGCCGTTCTCGGTCTCGGGCGCCAGCCAATTGATAACGCGCTCGCCTCCCGTGATCTGCACATGCAGTGAGCCCAAAGCCTCCTCTTCCGGAGGAAAGCTCACAAATCCCATCAATGCGGCTTGCTTGCTAAGCTGGAATGCAGTGGCATTGCCCAACAGTCCGCGCAGCATTACCGATCGGGCCGTGTCCAAAATCTCTTGCCTTCTCAAAAGCTCATGCAGCGTCTTCAGGCTATCCGGGCCATTGTAGGCCTCAATCCTGTCGGCGCGAATATCCATAATCAGACCGGGAAAGATATTCTCAATGGCGGATACGACCAACTCCACGCGCTCCGTGGGCCGAACCGATGAGCAAATAGTAACCTCGATCGTTCTCATCGCCCCTAGATATGGCTGGTCTTGTATCTGAGGACGGCAGCAATCCCGCCAAAGGCCTTGTAAAGCTGCGCACCCTCCTCAAACTCCGTGGAGATGATCTTGACCTCTGCTTTGCTCTGATCTGCCAGCTTGGATAGTTCGGAGACTATATCCTCTTCTGCGGCGATGGTTAGAGCACTGCCGCACTTCAAGCAGCTGCCCAGCGGCGCGGATGCTCCCGAGCGGGTTTGATTGTCGGAAAAGTCGCAGCTTCTGCTGGTGCATTCAATCTTAGCCCGCGTCTTTCTCAGATCCTCAGAGAGAAGAAGGATCTCCACTGCCCCAAGCTCCAGGTTATGGCGAACCTCATTATCACCGTAAGCCGCCAGACCTTTGTCGGATACCAGCTCCTTCATGAAGCGGCGCATGAGCAATTTGTCCTGCGTCACCTCTAGATCAGAGAGTTGATCTTGAGCGGCATCCACCAGCTCGTACAATCCAGATTCGTCGGTATAAGAGACATCCAGGGCGCCCAGAATCTTCCGCTGCAGCTCGTGATGCAAAAAGGCACCCTCCACGAACTCCTCTTTGGTAGGAGAAGGTCCCCCCACCAAGATGCCCTGCAAATCCTTGGCATCAATGGGGAGGAATGCGTCATTGGCCGATTCACCCACCCTCTGGTAGAAGTCGTGAATAGCGATGAGACGCAGCTGCTGGAACCTGTGGCTGGACTGACCGCCTTTTCTCTGCTTGCCCGGCACGGTAGAGGTGAGGTGCTTTATAGGTTCTATGTATTTTCCCCTTAAAACGCCAATGGCCGCCTCGCGCCGGTCCAGTACGATAAGCCCGAAGGTCTTTTTGTCGGCCAGCATCTCCTCCAGCGGCCCGAGGAGAAATGAAGAATCGCAGTGGTATCGATAAGTGACGAGGGGGTCGGGCGGCTCTAAAGCCACGCTGTACATCTCAGTTCGATTGGCTCCTGCATCCACACTGCCGATGAATATGACCACGCCGTTGGCAGGAGGCTTGGGGATGAGCTTGAGCCGGGACATGGCTGACTCAAGGGAGCCCTGCACACTGAGCCTGGTGACACGAGATTTTATGTTGGCCGCCTGACCGTACTCCTCACGTAGTTGGCTTGTGACATCAAAGATCTGCTTATCGGGAGGAATATAGAGGGAAATGAGCTCAGTCCCTCGACCCGTCTTGCTCCTAAGGCCATCGAGAAGACGCTTAAATTCATATTTTTCCTGTGCAGTGAACTCCATCGGTATTCTCCCAAAAACACTCACGGCCAAGATATAAAAGGCTTCTTCAAGATGATTTGATGTATTCAAAAACTATATAAAGATATAAGTTATCTTATAATCCATGAATCAATTAGTCGTTCTCCAGGAGATTTATGCATCTTTTTCTAAAGGAGGTGATGGTCTACAAAAAATAGATAGCAAGGCCATCGAAGGATGTTGCCCTGAACTGATAAGCAAATTGCTGGAAAGCTGCAGAAAGGGTAGAATAGGCGAGGATGTCTGCCGTGAACTTTCTCTTAGGCTCCAGGATGTCTATGAGATCAAGCGCCTCGGCGATATCTGCCGCAGGGCGGGCCTGCAAGGTCTTGCCATAAATACATACAACAGGGCTTTGTCGCTTTGCCGCGATCCGATTCTGCGACCGGTGCTGCAGAATAACCTGGGTCAAGCCAACGCTTACCAGGGAGATCTGGCGAAAGCTGCCTTCTACTACCAGAAGGCCGCCGACTGTTTTGCCAAAGAGGGGAATCTTATCGGCCTGGCCCATGTATTGGGGAATTTAGGCTCTGCCTATCGGCGTAGCAAGGATTGGGACAAAGCCATAGAGCACTGTTACCGCAGCCTGAAGACCTTCGAGGAGAAGGGCGACGATCTCGGCATCGCTCAGATGACGGGTAGCATTGGCCGGATCTATGCCGATATGGGGGAGAAGGAGCTTGCCGCCCGGTACTTCGAGAGAAGCCTGACCGACTTTCAGAGATTGGGCGATAAAAGGAGCGCCGCCTGGGTGCTGGACCGGCTGGGAAGAATTGCCGGCCAGAGAAAGGACTGGGATAAAGCACTCAGTTACTTCAATTCCAGCCTCTCTTTGTTCGCTATGCAAGGCGAAAGTCAGAGCCAGGGAATCGTTCTATCCAACCTGGGACGCATCTACCTGGAGATGGAAGAGGCAACTGCTGCTCGCGAACCTCTGGAGAGAGCCGTTCTGCTCATTTCCCGCCAAACAAAGCCCAATTATCAGAATGCACTCTATTACCTGGCGAAAACTTACAGCTCCCTGGCAAAAAATTGTCTGCACAAAATATCCAGTGAGCAGCAAAGGCTGGAGGCCTCCCAGCTATTCGTCCTGGCCGCGAACCGTTATCAAGAGCTGGCATCTATCCTTGCAGACGGCCAGGCCGAGATCAAGGTGGCAGCGGCAGTTGCCAAGTGCCGGTCCTATCTGGCCAGGCTCGACGGACAGGTCCCAGACGAGGTGGCGCTGCTACTGGCAGAGAAGGCCCAGGCCTCCCTGGATAATGCTGCTGCAAATGCTAAGGGTTCTAAAAAAGCCGAGATCTTGGGCCTGCAAAGAATCATCGCCGGCATGAAGGAGGCCCGCAGCATTGGGCTTTTGGCAAACGAGCCCTTGATGCAGAAGCGCGCCCTCACCAACGCCTCGGAATATCTCATGGGAGGGGCCCAGGGATGGGCATCAGAGGAGGCGGGCGGCTTTCTTTGCCAGGCCCTGAAAAATATCAATGCCGGCGTAGAGGTGCAGAGATCGGGAAGAGATCCGGCGGAGAAGCTACTGGCAGCAGCCGCGGCTTTGCGCCAAGCGAGCGCAGCAGAAAAAGATATGATTGCCGAGGCGATAGAAATCCTGGAAGGATCGACAGCAAATGTTAGCGGGCAATGCCAAGCGGCCCTGCTTCTTATTGCCGGGGCCATGGCGAGCAATTCGCTAAGCAAAATCGATGATAGTAATAGCATATTGACCTGGGATGAGTCTCAGCATCTAAATGATCCGCTGACTGAGCCAAATACGGAACCCATAGCAAAGACGGACCTGCCGGTCCTGGAGATATCAAAGGAGAGGTGCGAGGCAAAAAGCCCGATCTTGGCGGATGGATGGTTGGTCCCAATCAAAGCCGACGTGACCTGCAAGAGATCCGGCCAGCTTCTCTTGCCTGCCATTAGGCAGCTAGACAAAAGGCAGCTATTCAATGCAAATGACGAGAGGCAAGAGCCGCAGGAAAGGGCATTTCCAGAAGTTAATGAATTCAGCGAAGCAACCCAAAACTCCGAAATTGAGAAAGATGCAGAAAGAAGCCCCTTCAGCCGCACGAAAGCCGTATTCCTCCTCAAGGTTATGACGGCTCTCTTGGTGATGCTCCTGGCAATAGAGGCAATACTATACTTGATATAGGCCGTAATAGCACGTCTGCTTGGCAAATATGAAGAAAAGGCAGCTTGAGATGATGCTGGAGCGGCTGGAGGGCTTCAGCCGGCCCTCTTTTCAAAGGGAGCAGTATGCTACGCCCGCCTCTGTCGCCGCCCAGATGCTTTTCCTGGCGGGAATGCGCGGAGAGCTTGGCACTGTCTGTGACCTGGGCTGCGGGACGGGCGTGCTGACCATAGGCGCGGCCCTACTGGGTGCAAGGGCCATTGGCGTGGAGATCGACGACGAGGCTTTGGCCATAGCCAGGCGAAATGCAAAAAAGTTAAACGTGGATGTGGACTTCATCCGCGCCGATGTTAGATCACTGGCCCTCAAGGGCATCGATACAGTGGTCATGAATCCGCCCTTTGGAGCCCAGAAGGCGAGTGCTGGAGATCGCGCCTTTCTCTGCATTGCCCAAAGAATCGCCAAAACGATCTACTCTCTGCATAATCAGGGAAGCGAAGGTTTCATGAGAAGCTTTATGAAACCCTGCACTGTGCAGGAGATCTATCGCATTCCCTTTCCCTTGAAGAGATGCTTTGAGTTTCATAGCCAAGATGTCAAGATCATTGAGGTTGAGCTATATAGAATAACATGCTAGGATGCCAGACTTTAGATACTAGTAATTGAATCATAGAGGAATTATGATGGACGGCAGCTTTGTACTTCCTGGAGATGTGGTGGGATCAACCGAGGAGTTTGTTCCCGGAGACTGCACCTACGCCAGGGGAGGAATGATTTTTGCATCTACTGCGGGCCTGGTCAAGATCGATTCGAGAGCCAGATCCGCGAGTGTCATACCCAAGACCAATGCCCCGGTAAAGCTCTGCCAGGGCGATATCGTGGTGGGAGAGGTAATTGATCTCAAGGACAGTCTGGTCATAGTCTCGCTGGCCTTCAAGAAGGGGCATGAGGACAGACCCATCTCAGATGAGGAGGCAACCATTCACATATCCAATGTGAGAAACTCCTATGTCAAAGACCTGCGCTACCTCTTCTCGCTCCGCGATATTCTTAAGGCCAAGATTATCGACGACCGGCAGATGAGGCTTTCCACGGGCGATGAGGACCTGGGCGTTATCAAGGCCTACTGCAATCGCTGTCTTGCGGGCCTGGTCAAGAAAGAAAACAAATTGGTCTGCCCCAATTGCGCCAATACCGAGACGCGCAAGATGAGTTCAGCCTACGGACTGGGAGTGGTTTGATGAATTTGAAGATTATCAAGAAGACGGAGAATCAGGCCATTATCGAGTTTGTGGGGGAAGGGCATACTATCTTGAATTTGCTGCGAACCGAACTTTTGGCTGATGAAAGGGTGCTGATGGCCACCTACGACACCAAATTTCCCGTAATGGACAACCCCGTCTTCCGGCTCACGACGTCTGGTGTAGACCCCATAGTTGTTTTGAGAGAGGCTTCAGGACGCATCATCGGCCAATGCGAGGAGTTTTCCAGACAGTATGCAGAGGCTGTAAGGTAATAGTAAACAGGCATTTAGCATGTCATGAGTCAAGCCGCTGCACTGGATGAAAATTCGGCTTCAGTCTACCTCTCGGCTGGCCTTTTGCCGGCCGCATCTATTCTCGAGATGGATTTTCTTTGGTGCGAAGTTCGAATGGGGATACACTGCTGGCTAAGAATTTTGACATAAACACCGCTAAAGGCCTATCTGTTGCGAAGGCTGCAAAACTGCTAAAAGACGTAGGCTACAACGAGTTGCCTTCATCCAAACCTCGCACGATCTTAGCCATTGCCAGGGAGGTTGCCAGGCAGCCCATGTTTCTCCTACTGGTAGCGGGCGGTCTGGTTTATCTATTGCTCGGAGATCTCCAAGAGGCCTTGATGCTCCGGGGCTTCGTCTTAGTTGTCATGGGCATTACTTTTTACCAGGAACGCAAGACAGAGCGAGCCCTGGAGTCTTTGCGAGACCTTTCCAGTCTACGTGCTCTGGTAATCCGGGATGGCGTTGATAAAAGGATAGCTGGAAGGGATGGCGTCCCTGGTGACCTAATCGTTCTTGCTGAGGGCGACCGCGTGGCTGCTGATGCAGTATTGCTCCGCAGCTCTAACCTTTCCGCAGATGAATCACTTCTCGGTTCGAAGCACTAAAGATCATCAATAGAAAGCAGGGATTAATCCACTAAGCGAGGCAATATTGTTTTATCATATTATTCCAATTTTTCAGAAAAGCTTATATTCTCAGAAGAATTTGCAATTGCTATTATGGAATGAATGAGGCGCAATAGTGACCACAAAAGACGAGAATGAATCCTGCAGCCATTCCGGCGAGAATGGCTGCTGCAGAGTGGAATCGATTGTAACCATAGATGAGAGAGGACAGATGGTGCTCCCCAAGGAGATCCGAGAGAGAGCAAAGATAAAGCCGGGAGACAAGCTGGCCGTGCTCAGCTTAGAGAAAGACGGCAAGGTCTGCTGCCTATCTTTGATCAAGGTGGAAGAGCTTGAGGGCATGGTAAAGTCCCGGCTGGGGCCGGTAATAAACGAGGCTTTTAAGGAATAGGGGTGGAAAAGATGAATGATCAAGAGCTAAAGAATGCGGTAAAAGAGAACTACTCGCGTGTGGCAAAGAATGCCTCCTGCTGCTCGTCAGGCTGCTGTGGATCGGTTAAGCCCCAACAGATCAGCAAGAAGGTCGGCTACACAGAGGAGCAGATAGAGGCCGTGCCCGAGGGATCGAACCTTGGGCTAGGCTGCGGCAACCCGATTGCGCTTGCCTCCTTAAAAGAGGGAGAGACCGTCCTGGACCTGGGATCTGGCGGCGGTTTTGACTGTTTTTTGGCATCGAAGATCGTTGGCCCAACGGGTAAGGTCATCGGCGTCGATATGACTGCAGAGATGGTGGCGCGGGCAAGAGCCAATGCGAATCAAGGTGGCTACAGCAATGTGGAGTTTCGATCCGGTGAGATAGAGGCCCTGCCAGTCGAGGATAATACAGTCGATGTCATCATCTCCAACTGCGTCATCAACCTGGTGCCGGACAAGGAGAAGGCCTTCCGAGAAGCGTTTAGAGTACTCAAGCCCGGCGGCAGGCTGATGGTCTCGGATATCGTCCTTTTGAAAGGACTTCCTGATTTCGTCAAGCAATCGATTAAAGCTTACGTAGGATGCATCGCGGGAGCCCTCCAGAAGGATAAGTATCTGGATGCAATAGAGTCTGCTGGATTCAAAGACGTCTCCATAATGCAGGAGGCCCTCTTTCCCCTGGACTGCATGACCAATGATCCCACCGGTCAGGCGATTCTAAAGAGCCTGGAAGGACCTGCGGAGGACATCAAAAAAGTTGAGGGTTGCATATCCAGCGTAAAGGTCAGCGGCTTCAAGCCTCCTGCATAAAGCCTGCACAAACATTCATTAATTGATAGCGCAAATGAAGGATTCGATTGATGATCGAGATAGACGGCTCCTTTGGAGAAGGCGGCGGCCAGATCGTGCGTACAGCCGTGGCCCTCTCGGCAGTGACGGGAAAATCCGTCCGCATAAAGAAGATCCGGCAGGGCCGGCCCAAACCCGGCCTGGCGGCTCAGCATGCTCGGGCCATAACGGCATTAGCCGGCATTTGTTATGCCCGGACATCCGGAGTTGAACCTGGATCTTCCGAGATCGTCTTCTCGCCGGGAGAGATTCGGAGCGGCAGGCACAGGGTGGAGATTGGAACCGCCGGCAGCGTGACCCTGCTCATGCAGTGCCATCTGCCTGCTCTGCTCCGGGCCGATGCGCCTTCTTCTTTGCAGGTTCAAGGAGGCACGGATGTGCAATGGGCTCCTACGGTTGACTATTTTAAAAGTGTCTTTCTGCCCGCCCTATCCTCTTTCGGGGCATTGGTGAACCTGGAGGTTTTGCAGAGAGGATACTATCCACGGGGGCAGGGAGAGGTGCTTTTAGAGGTCGAGCCTGCTAATCTGAAGGCTGCTCACCTGGAAGGCCAGGCTTGTGATACTTGGCGGAGTACAGAGAGTACGGTGCAGGGTGTGTCTCACTGCTCAAATCTGCCTGAGCACGTAGCTGCCCGGCAGGCCGACTCGGCGGCAGAGGCGCTGCAGCAGGCGGGCTATGCGGCCCGCATAACGAAGCAGGCCCTGCGGCTGCCCTCCCTGGGAAGCGGCATCACCCTCTGGTCCGGCTGCAAGGGGGCGAGCTGTCTTGGCGAGAGGGGCCTGCCTGCGGAAAAAGTGGGCAGAAGAGCGGCCGAAGAGCTGATTTTAGAGCTGAAATCTGCCGCCACAGTGGACGTGCACCTGGCCGACCAGCTTATTCCCTATCTGGCTTTAGCTGGGGGAAGCTACACGATGCGGGAGATATCTCTGCACGCCAAGACCAACATCTGGACTGCCGGGCATTTCTTGGATGCAAAAATTGAGACTGAGGAAGAGAAAGGGATCTTTCGGATCGAGAGCGTCCTCGGGCAGTGAGCAGATAAATGCCCTGTAAACATTATCTACGTCCCCACCATCGACATCTTTGTTGAACTTTTTCCTGAAAGAGCTCTTCTTTGCATATTTCATTGGCGATGCGGCCAGAGGCGAAATCCGTGCCCCCCGCCTGCTTTACCCGCCCCCCAAAATCTCCCGGATCGCCCTCTGGCTCTCCTCCGGCGTTCCTTTGTTGTTGACCTCATGCACCTTTGTCCGGGCGAAGAGCGCCTGGAAGAAGCGGCTCCGGAGGTCCCTCTTGAAGTCGCTTTTCACCAGCAAATGAGGATTGAAGTAGCCGTTTGCCTCCAGAAAGGCCAGCGCCTCCTTGCCGTCCAGCTCCCGCACAATCTCCTCCTGCCCGGGATCGCGCTTGAGCAGGATTACATTCTCCATAGTCGTGAGCGGCAGGATGCGTCCCTTGCCTATCACCCAGCGCAGGTCCACCACCGCGCGCCCCTTTTCGTCGAAGACGGCTTTATCGACCAGCCCGGAAAACTCCTTCCAGATATCGGCCAGATCGGCGCGAATGTAGAAGTTCTTCTCAGATCCGTAGGCTAAGATCTCCTCCCCAAAGATTCGGGCAAAGAACCAGTCGTCTGAGACGACGCGCGCTTTGGGCTGGCGCAAGAGGCCGTAGGTGTGGGTGGTCTTGCCCGCCCCCGATCCGCCTAAAATGCAGACACCCTGGCCTCGTAAATCCAGACAGGCACCGTGCACGGAGTAGATGCCGTGATTGTCCTCCAGGATGTCTCCGGCCACGGAGAGCGCCAGGGACTTTATCCATCCGTAATAGTCCATGTTGAATAAAAAGCAGCTCTTGGAATGGGGATCGTAGTAGACCCGGTTCTCCCCAACCGTTTTGTCCTCCAGAACATAAAGCCGCCCGTGGGAGCGAACGTTCTGGGAGGCAAAATAGAAGCTCTCTTCCCAGGCATTCTTGACGAAAGAGCTGCCTGTAAGAAGCTTGATGCAGCATCCGTAAATCTCCGACTTGATCTCGTAGAGCACCTGGCCTGTGTATTGCTCAACCAGCTTTTCCTTCTGCTCCATAGATATGATCTCTACTGCGTAAGCCATGCCCAACAACCTCGAAAATCCCTCTGCGTTCGTTCTCTGTGCGCTCTGTGACTCTGTGGTCAAATTCCGTCTTTTTTCCCTTTTTGCCGGCCATCCGGCGCGCTTCCCAGATAGCGGCGGCTCACGAGGCGCATCTGATCATCCAGCTCGTATACCAGAGGCTTCCCCGTGGCGATCTCCACATTCTCGATCTCCTGATCAGAGATGTTTTCCAGATGCTTCACCAGGGCGCGAATGGTGTTTCCGTGCGAGACCACCAGCACGTTCTTGCCCTTCTCCAGCTCCGGGGCAATCAGGGCCCGCCAGAAGGGCAGCACCCGCTCCTGCGTGTCCTGCAGGGACTCTGCTTTAGGCAGCAGGCTCTCTTGCACATCCCTGTAGCGATCGTCCCGGCCGGGATAGCGATCGTCTTCGGGGGCAATAGCCGGCGGCCTCTCCAAAAAACCTCTCCTCCAGCTCTGCACCTGCGCCATCCCATACCGCTTCTCCGTCTCCGTCTTGCTCTTTCCCTGCAAGTCTCCATAAAAGCGCTCATTGAGCCGCCAGCAGGGCAGAGCCGGAATCCACATCTGATCCATCTCATCCAGCACTATCCACAGCGTCCTGATGGCTCGCTTCAAGACTGAGGTGAAAGCGATATCAAAGGAAAGGCCGGAGCTTTTCATGAGCCAACCTGCCTCCCCTGCCTCCGCTTTGCCTCTCTCGGACAGATCAATATCCAACCAGCCTGTGAACCTGCCTTCCAGGTTGAAGAGGCTCTGGCCGTGCCTGAGCAAAACCAGTTTCGCCATTTTTCCGTTCGCCTCTGGCTTCGTCTCCCCGGTTTAGTCTCCCTGATAGATCTTGTAGGCCTGATCCACGCCGGCATTTTCCACCGTTATGGCGTAAATGGCATTGCAAAGGCGCACTGCTTCTGCCAGAGGCCTCTGGTGGATATTGCGGCCTGTGGCATTTCCTGTCGCGCCGCTGACGTGGATCTGGTCATGAAGCCTCTGCAAAAATACTCGCGCATCGGTGCTCTCCCCTCCAGCGCAGACCACCCTGGTGCGGCCTGCCGCCAGCACTGCTTCCCGGAAGATCAAAGCCGAATCCGCTCCTGCTTTCTGGGGATAGTTGACCTTGACAAAGTCAGAGCCAAGTGTGGCGGCCACGCCGGCTGCTCCGGCGATGAGATGAGGATCTTTCTCATCCTTCACCGCCTTGCCGCGAGGGTAGATCCAGAGCACCGTCACCAGACCATTACGGTGAGCCTGATAGACAAGCTGAGCTGCCTGGGCCAGCATCTCTCCTTCATGCTCGCTTCCCAGATAGATGGTATAGCCCACACCCAGAATTGAAAGGCCGCTGCTCTCCTTGAAATTGACAACCTGGCTAATATCTATCCATTGCGGACTGTAAGGCTCTGCCTGGTTCGTCTTCACCAGATTGGTCTTGGAGTTGAGCTTCACCAAGTAAGGCACATTGGAATAGTCCATGCCGTAGCGAGCCATGAGCCCGAGCTGAGCGGCAAAGACGCCAATATTAGCCGCGGCTGCGATGCGGAAAAGATGCTCGGGATCATTATCCTGCGAGTCTATCCCCGGCCCGAAGAAATCGTCATTGAGATGCTCTGCTTTCTGATCTCCGGCAAAGAGCATCAACCGGCCGCTGCCTTTGCTGATCTTGAGATAGTTTTCCTTGTATTCGGTGCGGCATTCTTGCGGCACATCCAGAGGAACTATGATACTGTCTGCCATTTCCCTCACCCGTTCTTTTTCGCCTTCTGCTCTCTTATGCCCTCTCGGAGAGTACGGTCAGCTTCACCTGAGGCACCAGCCGCTCAAAATCTTCCTTCTGGGCCAGTGCCGTACCCTGATATAGAGTGGTAGCCGTCCCGGCTGCTGCGGCATAGACCAGGCACTCTTTCAGACTCTTGCCCTGCACCAGGCCGCTTATGAAGCCGGCCACTGAGGAGTCTCCCGCTCCAATGGTGCTCTGCACATCCACATTGGGCGGCACGGCCAGATACTCCTGGCCTTCCGAGACCAGCAGGATGCCTTTTCCCCCCATGGATACGAGAACTATCTTCACGCCCTGCCGGTTGATCTCTCTGGCGGCAGCGCGAATCTCCTCCAGCCCGTTGAGCTCTCGGCCCGCCAGCTCAGACAGCTCATGAATATTGGGCTTGATGACATCGGGTCGGGCCAGAATTCCGGCACGAAGGGCAAGTCCATCCACATCCAGCACCACAGTGGACTGGCATCTTTTCACTAACGTTATGATCTTTCTGTAGATCTCAGGAGTGACGCCTAGGGGAAGGCTGCCTCCGATGGCCACCAGATCGCTGCATGGCAACCTCTCCAGCAGCTCAATGAACTCCATAATCTCGGACGGCCTTATCTCCGGGCCGCGGGCATTGAAGGCCAGTTGCTTTCCCGTCTCCTTCTCGTGGATGATGATGTTGGTGCGCGTCTCGCCCGAGACATGAACGAAATCCGTCTGAATGCCCTCGTTGAGCAATCTACCCTCCAGTTCCCGGCCGGCGAAGCCTCCCACGAATCCTAAAGCGATGTTGTCCACCCCCAGGTTCTTGAGCACTTTAGAGACATCTATGCTTTTGCCTCCTGCGAAGCTCTTCTCCTCCAGGATGCGGTTGGATACATCGTCGCGTACCTTTTGAATCCAAAGGGTGCGGTCCAGCGCCGGATTGAGAGTAATCGTATAGATCATGATTGACTATCTCTGCGACAAATGTAATGACTCTTTTGCCCGGCCCCGCAAGGGAGCCGCAAAGAATCCCTGCGTAATCGGCTTTTGGACTCTAACGTTTTGGAGTCCAGAGCGTTTTGACCGCTACCGAAATGTTTATAACGTCATATGTCGTAGACATTCTAGGCAAAAAGTCGATGACCATCAATCCCTCCTACAAAGCGGACTTTTGCCTTCCTTCCTTCTCGCAAGATGCATGATAGCTTTTTCAGACCGATAATCTTATATTCGTTTAATGTCGTTAGGCTCTCAAGCAAAGGTCGAAAGATCACAGTCCCTCCCAAGGATTCGACTTTTGCTCCCTCCCATTATTCTTGCTGGACCCTTTGGCAAAGCTTTTTCCAGGCAAATACGTTGATAGCCTAAGGCGGAAAGCTTATATTCGTCAAGCGTCGTATCCAAGATCAGCAAAAGTCAAGCATTTTTGTCCCTCCGACATCACTGACTTTTGCTATTCCTAATCAAGATAGAATCTCTGCCTGCGTGCCCGCCGCAAAGCCCGATTTCCTGGCCGGCCTTCTCCTCTCCGAGCGCGAGCGCGAGGTCCGGGATCTGGCCGGCATGCTGCCCCGCCGGACACCGCAGGAGTTCGCGTTTCTGCCGGAAAATGTGGCGGAAAAATCTCTTACCATTACCAGTCAGTTGGAGCTGGCCATCTTCTGCCTGGGTTAGGGACATCACCCTTTGCGAGAGAGCACTGGCCTACAGAGATAAGCATGTGGAAGAAGCGCCGGCAGGTTTAGGCATGGCATACTACATCAATCACCTGGTGGATCTTGTATCTCTGGTGGTGGATGTCACAGGGCGAACCCACTCCGGGGAAAGTTTTATCTCCTTGCAATAGACTGCAATTCTGGCGTGCCGGGATAGGGTAGTGGTTATCCTGAGGGACTGTGGATCCCTCGAGCTGGGTTCGAATCCCGGTCCCGGCCCCTAATAATAATTCCAAATTACTTTTGGCTTTTCGCTATTTCCAGGACATATCCGTTCCAATCTCAGCGATAATTGCCGGTGCCGTGGTCTTGCCGATTCCGGGAACGGTTTGAATCAAATTCAACTATTATGGCGAAGAGCCATTTGTTTTGGTGTTTTGCACCGTCGGCCCGGGCGAGGCAGAGCCTTTGGCAAGGGCGCTGGTAGAGGAGCGGCAGGCCGCCTGAGTGAGCATATCGATCGGTTAACGCTATATTATTGCAGAGCACTATTAGCCTTTATGGCCCGAGATCTGAATGAGTGGGACCTGCAGATTTTAATAAAGCTGGTTCCGGAGCTGGAAGTGCTGCAGAAGAAGGGAATTGAGATTGAGTACCTGAACATTCTGCCCCCTGTGGCCAATCACCACTCTCGGAGCGTTCAGGAATTCGAGCAGCGCCTGAAAAAGCTCTCTTTCGAGGATATGCGCTATCTGGCCGATCAGGTAATAGAAGGAACGGAGAGCACCGGCTGCCTTCGTCCCGATTTTGCCGAGGTATTCTTTGTCGTGGCCGGGCAGAGGCTGGGAGAGAGTGTGGCCGATCAGCTCCGGGAAGCGTACGAGTCCGGTGAGGGGTGCGGGGGATGAAAAACGTCAGCTGAAAATGCAATTGGAGCGTCCGGCAAGCTCTCAGGCGGGCCCCCGCTCGCGGGCGTGCGCGTGCGCGTGCGATCGTGCTCGGGGAGGCACGGGTGACCGGATGGCCAGTGGGCCCGGTAGCCTTGAAGACATGCAAATGCATAGATCTAACCACAAAGATCACGAAGCTCACAATGGATAGCCTCGCAGGAAGGAGGAAACATCATGGCAGGAGCCGAAAGCAAGAAGCTATCTCTTACCATCGAGGATGATCTCAAGATAGTGGCCGGATCCCTTGAAGGCCTGGCAGAACATCGGGCGGGCAAAGGAAAATGCTTCGACCGCGTTGATGATCTTAAAGTCTATCTGGAGAAGCTCTGAGGGGCATGGCGTACATCTTACGCCTTACTCCCAGCATTCATTACTTTTTTAACCTTGAATGCTAATGATAATGCTATGTCGATCGCCTCATTGCAGGTTGAGATAAACCCTAAGGTCAAAGATCGCCTGGATCATCTCAAGCTCCACCCAGCAGAGAGCTACTGCGATGTCATTGACCGCCTGGCCGGCTTTGCCCTTGATGAAGAGTCCTTAGATGCAGAGACCGAAGAGAAGATAGCTGTGGCTTTGAAAGATCTCAAGGAGGGCCGATCTCTTACCAGCCAGGAGGTTAGGAAGATGCTGGAGTCGTCCTGATGTTCCTGGTGCTCTACTCACCAGGAGCTGCGAAAGCCCTCCGAAAGATCCAAGGGAAACTGCAAAACGGATGGTCAAGTCCATAGATGCACTCTGCGATGTTGATGGTCCCAAACGTTATATGAAGAAGTTGAAAGGTTCATTTATCTTGCGCCGCCTCAAGTACCTTCCTCCCTGGATCGTGGTCGAGATTCGCTGCTAATGAATGGCCTCATTTTGCAGGGCTGCGGCCCCCAGGCCTCGTGGGCGGAAGCGCTGGCGCTCGGGCCCGCAGGAGTTCAGGCAAAGGCGATCTTGATTGCCCTACTGCCAGTGTCCAAAGCATTGCTAGTCGTCCGTGTGCCAAGCGTCCCAATGGTCACGATTTGCCTCATGCGCTAACTTGGGCGCACGAGAGTGTGGGCCGGGCAAGGAACGGCGGACAGTGGCGGCATGAGCCGTCTGGACGGACATCTGCTATTTGCAGCAAACATGGCACGCTACCCAGGATGATGCAACGATTTTCAGATGATTTCCAGAGCCATCCCCGGCAGACAAATTGCCGTCACTTTTTGCAGATCCATCAATCGAATTGGGAGAGCAAATCCTTGTCAGGTTCATGCTCTGCCTTTTGGCAGGCTTCGATGTAGTCCCGTCGCAAAGCATGGGCCAGGCCGCTGAAAGCTTGGGGCAGGTTCCGGTAGAAGGGGACCAGGTGCTGCAAACCCTCGGCGAAGGCACTGGCGGCTTCACTGTGGCGCTCCAGGGCCAGCAGCACGCTGCCGTAGGCACCAAGTCTCATCGCCAGGTCGGGCAGGAATGCCCGCGCATTGGCCTTCGCCAGCTTGCGCCGGATGTCTACGGCCTCCTGCGCCGCTTGCAGCGCCTTCTCCCTTTGCCCCAGGGCGGAAAGCATGGCGCCCAGGTTGTTGAGCAATCCCGCTCGTCTGGCTTTATCGTCGGCCGGGAGCATAAGCAGTTTCGCTTCCAACACCTTTGCTGCCAGCTCCCTCAGGGTCAGAGTGCGCTCAGGCGAGGGCAGACGTGCATCCAGTTCATCCAGGAAAACCCAGGCTTCTTGGTATGAGGCCGAGGAGCAGACTTCCCGGAGGGTATCCAGGTTGAAACGGGATGCCTCCAGCCTGGAGAGCGTCAGCTCCTTCCCGGCTGGCTGACGCTTTAGCCACTCAGTCCAGGCCGGCAGGAGTGCAATCATCCGGGAGCGCTGCTCATCCTCAGAAAGAGGCCAGTGGCCGCGGGCGTATTCGGCAACCGTAGCATGCCAGCGCCATAGTTGTTCAGATGGGTCAAAGTCGGCAAGAGCTGCCTCCCGCAATTTCTGGGCCCCTTCCTTTCCGGCCGCGGTCCGCAGAACACCTTCCGGGGCGCTCCCCGCCGGGAACAGGGGCAGCGCCTTCCAAGCGGCAATCCCTGTCTCGTCTAACCGGGCTGCGTTCCAGGCATAGACCGTCTCGATTCGAGCGGCAAAGTCGCCCTGCCGCTTCGCCACCTCCTCCAGCAACTCGTCCAGATCCCGCCGCCGCCCCAGGGCTACCAGTTGCTCCACCAGTAGGGGATGGCCGTCCACGGCGCGGGCGATGAAGAGAGCTCGCTCCCAAGTCAGGAAGATCCTCCTCTGATTGGCCAGAGCTAGAGCATAACGGGCCGCTTCCTCAATCAAGAGGCCACGGTGCAGAGGCAAAGGCCTGGCAGAGGGCAGCTCCTCCAAAGCCTCACAAGAGGGGCGCAGGGCGACAATGGCCGCGCTCTCCCCACCCAGTCGTCGCAGAAAATCCCGCAGGCGAGCCATTTCCTCCGCAGCAAGCGACTCCAGGTTGTCTAGGAGTAGTAGCGTTGGTTTTGTAGCAGTGTACAAAAGCAAGTCCTCTGTCCTTTCCAGCCCCAGGGCGCCGGCCAGGACGGTCAGCATCTCGGCAGCGGTCGTGGCGCGGGCATCCTCGGGGCGGGTGCCTGCCGCGTAGGCCACGCCGCCCGGAAAACGCCAGCCGTTGCGTTGCGCCGCTTCCAGAACCAGGCTGCTCTTGCCAATGCCGGGTGGGCCAGAGAGCACGACCACGGCTGGTGGATGGGCTAGAGCCCTGGCAATCTCCACCAGTTCCCGACCGCGCCCCAGAAAGAGGCCGCTTTGCAGGGGCAGGTTGCCGTGCGGGCGGCGCTCGTCCACTATCGGCTCCCCGCCGCTCAGGTTTTCAAAGCGCAGTTCTTCATCGCCCAGGAGAATAACGTCATGGGTGGTGACCTCCTTTCGGGCGCGGTCCACTGCCTCACCCAGGCGGAAGCCGCCGGTCAGTTCGGCATAGAGGCGAGCGGCAAAGGCCACAGCTTCGGCGTCCAGGACGGGGCGCTCGTGTCCGACCACAGCGTTGGCCAGACCGCCGTCCAGCAGAGCCTGGGCCACGGAGCGGGCGTCGGCGGCGCTCTCGCAGCCGTTGAGCACCACCAGATCCAGGGGATGGGGCAGCCCCTTCAGGGCTTTCAGGATTTCAGTGGTGGTGGCAGGGTGCATCTGGCCCAGCTCGTCTTCCAGGAGCAAACCCTCCCGCCAGGCGTGGCCGTTGAAGTGCAGGACGTGGGGGAAGGCGCTTTGCTCATAGGCCCGAGGGGAGAGGGCGTAGCGCAGCGCATCCAGAGTGGGCAGATTGAGCCGGGCCAGGAGAATGGGTGCGCCGCTCCGGCGCACCCCATCGGCCAGGACGTGCCACTCCTGGTGCAGGTCCAGAGGGCTTGGCGACTGGTCCGGAGAACGGGGATTGTAAACAGGTGCAGCCAGCAGGGCTAGCACGCGCAGCATGCGGGCGGGGTCGCGCTTCGACAGGGCTGCCTGCTCTGCCGCCTGAAGCATCACCTGCTCCGACTGGATGATAACGTTCTCTGAGCCTGTCACCAGCACGCTGTTCTCGGCCTTGCTGCCGATCTGGATATCTTTGCGGGAGGCGTCGTTCATTCGGTTGTTTCTCCAAAGGTCAGCTCGGTTTATTTTCGTCTGACGGCTTCAAGCTGACGGCCAACGGCTCCCCAAACCACGGCCGCAAAAAAATCACGTTCCGGACGAAACAAGATGCTCGAGCAAGAGCCTCTAGCCTGCTCAACGAGGCGAACAACACCGAAAGGCTACTTCGCTGAATTAGTGGGGGTAAATGGAATAATTTGAGTCCTCTGTGAGTCCTCCGTGCGCTCTGTGCCTCTGTGGTGGTAGTCCGCAACCATTTGGTTACAACCAGTGGTTAACGAATAGTAACCAAAGTTTAGCCACCGGAAATAGTGAAGCGCCACAGGGGGCTAATAAGGCAAAAATTGAGGAAAAGTGGCGAGGGAAACTGCTGCCCTTCCCCCTCCCTTCCCGTTTGCAGAAAAGTATCCGCGGCTTTCAGTAGGTGCTGAGCTCTCCTCTGAACAGCATCTGCTGCAGCTTGGGAATATTGGCCAGCCAATCATCCAGAATCTCCGTGGCCCCCGCCTCCAGGCTCTTCATGTCCACGCCCTCTTTGGGCACGATCTGCACACTGGCGATATGCGGCTCGTCGATGGGCTTGCCTATCTGCGACAGCATTTTGATGTAGACCTCTTCAATGCCCTGCACCTCGGCGGCTATCTGCCGGGCCGCCTCCGTGGAGAGAAGGTTGTAGATCTTGCCCACATGGTTGATGGGATTCTTGCCGCAGGTGGCTTCCAGGCTCATGGGCCGATTAGGTGTGATCATTCCATTGGCCCTGTTTCCTCGCCCTACCGCTCCGTCGTCTCCCATCTCCGCCGAGGTTCCGGTGACGGTGATGTAGACCGAGCCCTGCTCGATGTTGTCTGCCACATTCATCTCCGCGTTTACTTTTCGCGGCGTGAACTGCCGGGCGTACTCAACAATGTGCTCCACGATGGCGCTCTTCGTGTCCGCATACTCCTTGAGGTTGGCCACATGCTTATCGACCAATGCGCAGGCGATGGTCAGATTGATGACATCCCCCTGGCGCATGCCCATGACCTTGATATCTTCGCCAATGGACGGGACGCTCTTCATGAGCCTCATCAGCTCGCGCTCGGTATTGAAGACGATGTTCTCAGTCTCGGAGAGGGGCGCATATCCCACGCCAAAGGAGGTGTCGTTGGCGGAAGGGACCTTGCGGCCGAAGACGTCCCTCAGATCGGATGAGCCCATGCCGATCTTGGCATCAAGGATGACGTGATTGTTGACGTCCAGGTTGGAGAGCGACTCGCTCAAGAGCTTTCTCCCGGCCTTGATGGCGATGGTGTCCACCGGAATCTCCACTTCCTTGAAGAC
>JAPKYC010000011.1 GCA_026394505.1 Methanothrix sp. | reverse complement strand
GAAGCTCTACGGCCACAAAGCATCTCATCGCAGGACACTGCCTTTGCTGGCGGAGGTGACCGAGTTTCTATAGCGGGCCAAAATGCCGCTCGTTATCCTGGGCTCGGGAGGGACCCATGCCTTCTTTCTTATTTCCATTTTCCCGGAATCGACGAGCAGATCGATCTTTCGGGCCGGGATGTCTATTGAGATCATGTCCCCGTCCTTTACAAGGGCAATGGGCCCCCCCACCGCGGCCTCGGGAGAGACGTGCCCGATGCATGGGCCTCGGGTTCCGCCGCTAAAGCGCCCGTCGGTGATGAGAGCCACGCATTCAGAAAGGCCCGCCCCCGCGATGGCGGATGTGGGCGCTAAGGTCTCCCTCATGCCCGGCCCGCCTTTGGGCCCTTCGTATCTTATTATCACTACATCGCCGGCCTTTACGCCGCCGCTCGTGATGCCTGCCATGGACTCCTCTTCAGAGTTGTAGACTATTGCCGGGCCGGTATGCTTGAGCATGGACTCGGATACAGCCGTCTGCTTGACCACCGCCCCCTCCGGCGCCAGGCTGCCAAACATTATGGCAATGCCGCCTTGAGCGTGCACGGGTGCCTCTAATGTGGCTATGACGGCCGCATTGGCCAGAGGATTGACAGGCCGGAAGGCATCCAGGTTCTCGCCCAATTTTTTGCCGGTGACGGTTAGAGCGTCGAGCGAGAGCAGTGGAAGAAGCCGGTTCATGACTGCGGGAATTCCGCCTGCTCTATCCAGATCGAGAATATGATGAGGCCCGCCTGGGCGCAGGTTGACCAGATGAGGCGTCTCGCGACTTAATTGGTCGAAACGGTCCAAATTCAGATCCAGGCCATACTCCGCAGCTATGGCCATCATGTGCAAAACGGTATTGGTAGATCCACCTATGGCCATGTCCACGCGAATGGCATTGTCCAGCGCCGCCGCCGTCACTATCTGCCTGGCGGAAATCCCGCGCTCAACCAGTTCCATGATCTTCATGCCCGAAAGCTTTGCCTGGCGCATCTTATGCGCATCCACGGCATGAGTGGTGGCGCAGCCGGGCAGGGATAGGCCCAGGGCTTCAGTGAGGCAGGCCATGGTATTGGCAGTAAAAAGGCCGGCGCATGATCCGGCTCCGGGGCAGGCCATCTCCTCCAGGATGTCCAGCGTCTCTCCTCCCGCCTGCCAGCCCTCGAAGACGTTGATCAGATCCAGCTCCTTGTCGCAGGCAAAGCCGGGCATCATGGGCCCGCCCGTGACCACGATGGTGGGCAGGTTCAGTCTTCCTGCCGCCATGATATGACCGGGAACGATCTTGTCGCAGGACGGTATCATAACCAATCCGTCCAGCTGATGGGCCTCTGCCATGATCTCGATGGAGTCTTCAATCAGCTCGCGACTGGGCAGCGAGTATCTCATGCCTTTATGACCCATGGCTATGCCGTCGCAGACACCTATGGTCTGGAATTCAAAGGGCACGCCGCCCGCTGAGAGTATGCCTGCTTTTACGGCCTCGCCCAGCTTATCGAGATGGATATGCCCGGGGATAAAATCATTAAAAGAGTTGACAACTCCTATGAAGGGACGACGGATCTCTTCATCACATAGGCCGGTGGCCTTTAAGAGAGCCCTATGAGGTGCTCTTTCTCTGCCTACTTTGGTGACATCGCTCCTCATTTAAAAAACCTCAATCGCAGCCTTTGCTGCTTTTCCGTTTAAGTAG
>JAPKYC010000120.1 GCA_026394505.1 Methanothrix sp. | reverse complement strand
AGCATCGACGAGAAAGCGTAAGGGTAGGCTACTGAAGGTTCTGATCTATCCTGAGCTGCCGTTACATAACAACGGTTCAGAGATAGCTGTGCGGGAAGGCGTGATTAAGAGGAAGATCAGCTACGGAACGAGAAGTGAAGCCGGCAAAGCTGCTTGGGAGAATCAATTGACGATCCTCGACACATGCAGAAAACAAGGGGTTAGCTATTTCGAGTATATTCTGGATATTATATCTGGGAGCTACTCGATGCCAAGATTGTCCCAACTCCTTATCCGGAGCAAGTCCTCCACAGCCTATTGAGCATGTTCCTTTTACCCAACAGATACCCTTGCAGGCGTTTGGCGAATACAGGATATGTGGTGGAGGCGAGATTCCATGAACATGAAAACAAAAATTGCACTGGCTACGGCCCTGCTATATCTGCTGATGGCCACTCCGGGGCTTGCTGTAGTAGTAGTGAAGAGATTCGTCTTTTAGTAAATAGATAGTGGTTCCTGGAGCATATCTGCTCCCGCAACTTTTTACAAATCTGACTTAATGGATGATCCTATGGAAAGATTACCGATATCGCACAACGAATTTAAATAGAACCAGCGGATTCTATCTGCCACGTAGGGTAAGGGTTTAGACAAAACAGAGGATCGAGACCGTTCTCGATCAAATCGATAGGCTTTTATGGCCGATTGCATTCTTAATGAGGAAAGGTGATCCGGCTTGATGGGAATCAATGAGATGGGATTCGAGGTCTTCGAGGAGATGCTCGATTATGCAGACGAGCTGCAAATCGAGGTCCACGAACTCGACAACGGTACGGTTGTGGCTGATGCAGGCGTAGAGGCCCATGGCGGCTATGGTGCAGGCGTCTACCTCTCCCGCCTCTGCATGGCAGATCTGGCGGAAATTCAGCTTACGCCCTTCGATATCAAAGGCGTTCTATTGCCGGGCATTCAGGTGGCGACAGACCATCCGGCCGTCTCCTGCATGGCCTCTCAGTGCGCCATGTGGCAGATCAAGGCGGACAAGTACTTCGCCATGGGCAGCGGTCCGGCGCGCGTGCTGGCCGGAAAGACCCGCGACCTCTACGAGAAGATCGGCTTTGAGGAGTCCTCAGATGTGGCGGTCATCGTCCTGGAGTCAAGCAAGCTGCCGGACGAAAAAGTCTCCGCCCTCATTGCAGAAAAGTGCGGCATCGATCCGGCTGACCTGAGAATTGCCATTGCGCCCACGGACAGCGTGGCTGGACTGGTGCAGGTCTCGGCGCGTGTGGTCGAGACGGGTCTGCATAAGCTCTTTACCATGGGCTTTGACATCAACACTATCAAGTGCGGCTGGGGCCGGGCGCCCATCTCGCCAGTCACCGGTGACGCTACCATGTGTATGGGATCCTCCAACGACGCCATAATTTACGGTGGGGAGACTTACTACACACTGGAATACGAGAACCTGGAGGAGCTGCAGCAATATCTGAAAGGCATGCCGTCCCAGGCCTCTCGAGATTGGGGGGCACCCTTCTACAAGACCTTCAAGGCGGCAGGCTTTGACTTCTTCAAGGTGGATCACAACGTCTTTGCCCCGGCCAGGGTTGTCATGAACGAGATCAAGTCGAGGCGCACTTTTGTAAGCGGCATGGTGTTCCTGGACGTATTGGCTGAATCATTCAATATGGAGATTTTGGATGCGGTTTGTTGAGGTATAATTGTCAAAATCTGGGATAAGCTAGATAAGCTCGTTATAACATCCCAGGAGATTGAAATGAAATCCCCAGAGTGCGACCTCAAGGGCCATGGACCGTGCCGCGGCCCTATCTGCCAACGTGGCATAAGCCTCAATCACATGTGCGACCTGCATATCAGGCTTCAATCATATTGGACCGGACATAATCCAGGCAAGAAACTGAACGATTGGTTGGACGGAATGGCAAATGCGGAGATTGAGGCGGCATTAAGGAAGGCTCCCATCCGCGGAAAGCACTGGCAGGAGGTCAGTTGGCAACCCAGCGAGGAGTGAAAAATTGATTGTATTTCAGATCAGTCATAGCCGGGGAAATACTCCTTGTGAGCCTGTTTCTCTGGAATGCCCATCTCCTTTAGTATGAGGAGCATGGAATCGATCATTCTTTGCGGGCCGCTGGAATAGAATGTCCAATCGGCATAATTGGGAAGATGCTCCTTAATCATATTGGCATCGATTCTGCCCATCCGGCCTTTCCAGGAAGGCCCTGGAAGGGTCAGGGTATTAATGATAGTAAGATTCTGATTTTTCGCCTTTAGGCCATCGAATTCATCCTTGAAAGGAATATCATCCTCCTGCCGGTTGGAGTAAAACAGGAAAATATAAGTCGCGAGGCCCTTGTCTGTGCAGTATTTTATGATGCTGCGCAGAGGCGTTATGCCGATGCCCCCGGAGAGCATGGCGATCTTCTCGTGCTCCCCGTTTAATGTGAAATTGCCATAAGGTCCGGAAAACCGGATAGAATCTCCCTTCTTTAGGGAAAGGAGGGCATTGGAGAACTCATGGACGGTCAGCCTTTTGGTGACCTGCAGAAAATCCTCAGTAGGGCTGCTGGAGAGGCTGAGCGGCTTTCCGATTTCACCCTGCATGCCATTAAGCTTTAGAATTATGAACTGACCGGGAAGGTAATCAAATCCTGGGGGCAGGCAAAACCGGATTGACCTGGCGGACTTGGTATTTTGCATGGTCTCAATTACTTGCGTCTCAAATTGCGGCAACATGTCGGGAACCTTTTTTTCCAATGCGCGAGACTCTGCGGACCTGATAATTCTCGATCCTAAAAAAATAAGGCTAGAGCCCCGTGATACTGGCCAGCTCAATGCTCTGGGTTTTGTTGTTGTTGCCTTCAATTAGAGCCACAATGCTTCCCGTATTCCAGAGATAGAGATACCTGATGCTGTTATCTCCTTGGATATCTTTTATCTCTAAAGTCTCACGGCCATTGACTGTGGCGTTGCCGAATATGGGCAAACCACGGGCCAGCAGATCGTTATATTGGGATTTGAAATTGGAGATGGCAGCTTGGGCGTGCTCCTCATCGGAAAGCTGGATCAGGGTGATCTTGGCATCACGAATATCATAGGACCCGTCCAGAGTTTTCCATTTGTATATGCCCACAGAGACGTTGGCCGGGCCCATGTCCTCCGATCCATAAAACTCCTGGATATAATCAGTCATATTCACATTGCTGTCCATCTCGGGCAGAGCCGCCAGCAGCTTGAAGCCCTCCGGCAGATTCTCCGTTGGCACCGCCGGATTCGCAGTCGATGCTCCCGCCGGGTCCTTCGCCAGGCAGCCGGCACAGGATGCCAGCACCAGGGATATGAATAGTAAGCAAATTATGTTCTTTGATCTCATGAATGGGCCTATCGTATTTTCAAGTCCATAAGCTTTGTGAGCCGAAAAGGAAGTTCGACATTTGCCTAACTCTGTTTTTCCAGTTGTCAGTTCGGCTCTCTGTGCGTTCTCTGTGACCTCTGTGTCTTTGTGGTTGAAACGTCGCTAGCCACTGGTTATCACAAATGGCTGCGAATACTACTACCACAGAGGCACGAGAAGCGCACAGAGGACTCACAGAGGATCTAAAGCTGCATCGCCAACTCATCCTCTCCCACTACGATCCCCGGAAAGTCCCGGACCGTCGCCACAGCCTCCCGGCGCATCTGCAGGCTCGTGTACCTGCCCGCATCGAAGTGGGTGAGGGCGAGGCGTTTGGCTTTGGCCCGCCGGGCGATCGCTGCCGCCGCAGCCGGATTGAGGTGGGGCCAGGCCGGGTTCTCCTCGCCGGGCAGGTGGGCGCATTCGGCAATGAGCAGGTCGGCGTCCGCTGCCAGGAGCACGGCATTCTCGCATACCCCGGTGTCCGGGCAGTAGGTGATGATCTTGCCGTCCAGATCGAAGCGATAGCCCAGGCAGGGCGAGGCGTGCACCAGGAAGCGGCAGTCCAGGGCAAAGGGCAGCTTGTAGGGGCCGGGCGACAGCTCGCGCACCTCTACAGGGTAGGGCAGCCTGTCCAGGGGGACGGTGAAGGGCTCGTTGATAATAGTATGCAGTGCCGCTCGGGTGCCCCTCTGGCCGAAGATGGTGAGGCTTTTGAAGCGGAACTTGCTGAGAACGTGCAGGCCCTCAATGTGGTCAAGGTGGAAGTGGCTGAGGAAGAGAAAGACGGGCAGGTCGTCCTTGATGTAGCGGTCCGCTTTGTAGAGGCCGTTTCCTGCGTCGAGGATGATGTGGTACTTGTCCGAGTTGATGAGGGTGCAGATGGTGTTACCGGTGGGGCTGTCGTACCAGCCGTTGGTGCCGAGAAAGATGACTTGCATGCTAAATCTCCTGCTTGGGTGGCTGCCAGGCTTCGAGCTGCTGGCGGACCTTTTCGGCTAACGGGCTTTCGATCTGCTGTAAGATCTGGAGGGCATCGTTTGCAGGATCTTCTGCCACCTTTCGCTGGCCGAGTTTGTCCAGAGCCAGGCTCTTGGCGAAGAGGGCCTCGCCCTCTCCACGCCGATATTCCATCTTTTGGAAGATCTTCAGCGCTTGATCGCAATGATCGATAGCCTTGTCGAGCTGGCCGAGATCATAATATGCTTTGCCTAAGGTGCAGAGAGCCTCGCCCTCAATTTTCCGATATTCGATCTTGCGAACGATGGCCAGAGATTGCATGCAATATTCGATAGCTCTGTCTGTATCGTTTAGATCCGAGTAGGCTTTACCTAAATTGCTGAGTCCTTCTCCTTCGTTCTGTTTGTTGCCGATCTCGCGGGCGATGGCTAGAGCTTGTTCGTGATACTCGATGGCTTTGACGGTCTCGCTTAGGGCGGCGTAGGCCAGGCCCAGGTTGTCTAGGTCGGATCCTTCGCCCCTCCTGTCGCCGATCTCGCGGGCGATGGCCAAGGACTGTTCGTGGTACTCGATGGCCTTGCGCGTCTCGCCCAGATCGGCGTAGGCCGGGCCCAGGTTGCCCAGCCAGACTCCTTCATTCCTTCTGTCACCGATCTCGCGTGAGA
>JAPKYC010000164.1 GCA_026394505.1 Methanothrix sp. | reverse complement strand
AGAACATCTCCGTGGTCGTATCCACCCACTACATGCCTGAAGCGGAGATGCTCTGCGATAGGATTGCCTTTCTGCGCAAGGGTCAGATTGTGGCACTGGATACGCCTAAGAATTTAAAGAAGCACCACGGGCTGGGGGAGAGGGTGGTGGTCTCTTACGAAGGGCCGGTAGATATGGCGGCCCTGGAGAGCATGGCGGGCGTTTTAGGCATAAAAACGGAGAGGGGCCGCTTGGAGATGGTGATCGACAGAAGCGAGGATAGTCTGGACAGGATAGTCAAGCTCTTTTGCCATGCCAGAATCCTTGACATAACCATAAAAGAACCCGATGTGGAGGATGTATTCCTTGAACTGGCAAGGTGAATTGAACAAGTACTTGGCTAGTGCCTACAAGAACTGGATCATCTCCAGGAGGAACATCTTCACCGTATTTGAGCTCTTCTTCTGGCCCATGATCAGCCTGCTGTCCATTGGTCTGCTCACGCGGTTCTTAAAGGTAGAGGGCTCGATGGTCTCCTTTCTTTTAGTGGGCGCAATTGCTCTTACCATTTTGCAGGTGGCCCAAATCGATGTAGCCTATGTTCTTTTATTCGACATGTGGTCCAAGAGCATCAAGAACACCTTCATCGCCCCGATTCATAGCTACCATCTGGTCTTCGGAGCAACACTCTTCGGCATCCTGCGTGGCAGTATGGTCTTCTTCATCCTGGCGATTGTGAGCCACTATCTATTCGGCTTTGATTTCCAGGAGGGCGGCCTTCTGCCGGTGCTGATATTTCTGGCAGGTGTTTTCGCCATGGCCATGGTCATCGGCATTACAGTGTGCATATCCATTCTCACCTTCGGCCAGAAGGCGGATGTTGCCGCCTGGAGCCTGAGCGGTCTGATCCTGCTCGTGAGTGGAATTTATTATCCAGTAGAGGTGCTGCCTCCCCTGCTGCAAGCCCTGGCCAGAGCCATTCCCCTGACCTACTTTTTGGAATACTACAGGTCAATATTTATTCCCGGCCCGCACCATCTGGCCATGGGTGCATTTCTGGCCGCTTTCTACCTGATCCTGGGGCTGATCCTCCTGGACTGCGCAATTGAGAGGGCGAGAAGGACAGGCATCCTGCTACGGCTGTCGGAATAAGCAGCGTGGCAAGAGATTAGAATTTAAAGGGTGATATGTTCCGGTTTGCGAGGTATTGGGATTGATAGAAGGCATTTTGGGTCGCATCTTGGTCGGAGACAGTCAGAGCGTGCGGCTGATGGGCGTCATCAATCTCAGCTGTGAGTCCTTCTACCAGGGCTCAGTAGCCGGCCCCCATGAGGCTCTCTCCCTGGCGGCAGCTATGCTGGAGCAGGGTGCGGATATGGTCGATCTGGGTGCCGTCTCCACTGCACCAGGCTCTCCACCCATAAGTGAGGCCGTGGAGCGAGAGAGGCTCTTTCCCGCCCTCAAGGATATCCTGGACAACCTGGATACCACTATCTCTATAGACACGCAGAGGTCCGGCATTGCCGCGGATGCCCTCTCGCTGGGAGCCGCCTGCATAAACGATGTCTCCGGACTGTCTGACCCCAGGATGGCGGCCAGTGTAGCCGAGTACGACGCATCTTTGATCATCATGGCCTCCCGGCAGAGAGCAGGCGATCTGCTCTATTTGAGCCAGATAATTGCCTTGCTGGGAGAGAGAGTGAGGGCGGCGGAGAAGGCCGGCGTATGCCCGGCTAAGATCTCGGTTGATCCGGGCATCGGCAAATGGATACCGGAAAAGACTCCCGCCTATGATCTGGCCATTTTGGACGGCATGAGGCGGCTGCGTGCTTTAGAGCGGCCGGTGGTCGCGGCGCTTTCCCGCAAGTCCTTCATCGGGGAGCGCCTGCAAAAGCCCGATCCCTTCCAGAGGCTGGCGGGAACGCTGGCGGCCACGGCCATAGCCGTTTATCTGGGGGCGCATATCGTTCGCACCCATGATATCGCCGCCAGCCTGGATACAATCGCCATGGCCCGGGCCATACGGGGCCGTCCGGCATTGTCCGCAGACGAGGAGATGGAGGTGGAGGTGCTGGGCTATTTGGGCCAGGGAGAGGATCTGGCCGAAAACCTTCAGAGGACGGAAGTGGATGAGCGGGGATTTGCCAAGCTCTGCAAGAAAAGCTCTTTTCGCATCCTGGCCGTGCGCGGTGTTAGCAGCATGGAGGCCATAATAATAAAGCAGGAGATGCTGGCCCGAGGCGGAGATGCGGCCATTCCCAAGCTGGCTCTTCGCTGTGATCCCCGGCCGGAAGAGGTTTTAATATTCGGCACCTCTCAGCAGATAGCCGGCCTGGTAAAGAACTTGAGCGGCCAGCCCTTCCGGCTCTCGCGCCTGGCTGCGAGGCTAGAGGAGGCTATTAAAATGATAGAAAGCCCGGAACGCTACAGGTGAGTATATTGCAGGTTTTAGGCATAAGGACGGATCTGATTAGGCCGGGCGATGATTTGGCAGCATCCCTGGAAATGGCCATGGCCGGATCGGGCCTGGCTTTACAGGACGGCGACATTCGGGTCGTCTCAGAGAGCACCGTCGCAACAGCGGAAGGGCGGGTTGTGGCTCTGCATGATGTCACAGCGGGCCCTCTCGCCCTCTCTATGGCCGCCAAGTACAGCAAAGATCCGCGCGAGATGGAGCTGATCATCCAGGAATCGGACGAGATAATGGGGGGCATCCCGGGCGTGGTTTTGACGCTTCGGGGAGGCTTTCTTTATCCCAACGCCGGCATCGATAACTCCAATGCCCCGCCCGGGCACGTGGTTCTATTTCCGGCTGATGCCCAAAAATCGGCGTTCCAGATCAGAGAGCGCATGGCAAAAGGCAGAAAGATTGCGGTTATCATCGGCGACAGCCGGACTCATCCCCTGCGACTGGGCTGCGTAGGTGTGGCCCTGGCCTGTGTGGGTCTGGAGCCGGTTGAGGACGCGCGAGGCCAAAAAGACCTCTTCGGCCGGGAGCTGAAGATCACCCGCAAGGCGGTGGCAGACAATTTAGTCTCTGCCGCTCAGATAGTGATGGGGGAAGGAGACGAGGGAATTCCGGCCGTGATCATAAGAGACGCGCCTGTGCCCATCAGCGAGGCGCAAAGCGCCATCCCCTCCATCCCACCCCAGGAGTGCATGTACATCGGCGCACTGCGCTCTGGCCCCCGTCCTTACACCGGAGGGTATGATCATCTCATCGAGCAGGCAAGCCAGGCCATGACCAACGCCTATGCCCCTTACTCCGGATTTTTGGTAGGCGCGGCGCTTCTCTGCCGGAGCCGTCGGATCTACTCGGCAGGCAACATTGAGAATGCCGCTTCCGGAGCGGGCATCTGTGCGGAGAGGGCGGCCCTGGCAAGAGCCGTCGCCTGCGGCGAGCGCGAATTTGAGGCGATTGCGATAGTTGGAAATGCCGCCGAGCCTGTATCGCCCTGCGGCATATGCCGGCAGAGCCTGATAGAGTTCGGAGAGGATATTGTTGTCATCATGAGCAACGCGAAAGGTGATGCTTTGACGGCTACGCTCGCCGATCTCCTGCCAAAAGCGTTTACTGGCAAGTGCCTGGGATAGGTTTAAGCTTGATCGTCAAACCGCGATAGTGGATCAATTATGGGCTGTAATTTGGATCTGCCAATTATCCTTCTCTCATCGGAACTTCGCGGCTTCGCGCCTTCGCATGCGAGAACTGGCGCGAAGCCGCGAAGGGCGCGAGCTTGCCCATCGATCTCTCGAACTAGGCCCTGGGCTCGGGCTCCCGGCGGGCCGGATCGACGGCCAGCTTCTTGCTGTTCTTCTTGAGCACCGCCAAAAAGCTCTCATAGTCGTGCTCGTAGAAGCCCTGCAGCTTTGTCTTGGGCGTGAGGTCCTCCACCTTGGTTCCCAGGTAGCTCTCCAGCCAGCCCAGGAAGCCTTTGATCTCCTGCTCTTCTCCTTGTTCATCTCCAGCATCCTCTCCGCCTGGAAGGCCTGGTGAATCGTGCACCACATCAGATTTCTCCTGGCTTGTGATGAAGTTGCCCGCCTCGTCTTTGGGCAGGCCTTTGCCAGGGGGCCAGGATCTCGGCGTGCTTGCCGTCGGCGTAGAGCTGCTGGCGGGCCGGGGCGGGCGCGCTCGGGCGCAGGGGTGGTGAAGGAAATGCGATGAACGTGTCTAAATTAAAAAGATGGTTTAGGCTTTTATCCTTGAACGTATTTTAGAGTCTTCCTGATCGTTGCTACGGCAGGATTTCCTTCTAGAGTAAACTGTTGTGCGTTATGTCTTCCCGTGGTGGAAACTCTCGCCGGTTTGCTGCTTCTCTCAAAGACGCAATACAATTTTGCTCCAGCAACGCTGTCGTTCAAATTTCTGGAGATCGGCATTTACTCCCCTTCCGCAATATTTTCTTCTTCGCAAAGTTCATCAATGATCTCAATCAGCATCGCTATATCGCACTTAATATTCTGATGCAGTTCGGCGATATCAGAGGTTTTGTGAGACCTCATGAAGTCCAGGACCTTTTGCTTGGCAGTTTTTTTGTCCATCTCTTCTACAATAATAACCCTGGGATTACTTATATCTTTTTCAAAGGATTCTTTGATATCTCGGAGCATTGCAGTCATTTCGGTAATTTCCAGGGCAAGAGCATCCACTTTAGATATCAGCTCGTCGATCCGACTGGGACTAAACTCAGGAATATTTTTATTTATTGCAGAGGCTCAATTCATTCACTTCACAATTGGATAATTGTTATCTGATGGAATTTAAGAATGACCCCTAACAAAAATTAAAAATATTATATATATTTTATTGCTAAAATTATTTACGTCGTTCCCTTCTCTACTATCTTGATCTCCTCCTCCGTCAGCCCATACAGTCTGTACACAACCACGTCAATCAGTCGGTCCGTCTGCCTGATTATCTCTCGCAGCGGCCCAAGCTTGCCCAGCGAGCCCTCGAACTCGGCTCGGGGCTCGGGCTCTCGTCTGGCCGGATCGACTTGCAGCTTCTTGCTGTTCTTCTTTAGCACCGCCAAAAAGTCCTCGTAATCGTGCTCGTAGTAACTCAGCAGCTTTGTCTTGGGAGTCAGATCATCGACCTTTGCCCCCAGGTAGCCCTCCAGCCAGTCCAGGAAGCCTTTGATCTCCTGCTGCTTTGTCTTGTTCATCTCCAGCATCCTTTCCGCCAGGTGGGCCAGCAGATCGTGTACCACATCCGATCGCTCCTGCCCGGTGATGAAGTTGCCCTCCGCGTCTTTGGGCAGGCAAGCCTCCATCTGGGCCGGGGTCTCGGCGAATTTGTCCTTGGCGTAGAGCTGTTGCAGCTCCGCTCCCAGGCGGGCGAGCGTGTGGGACTGCCGCTGATATCCGGCCTTCAGGGACTACGGGCTTGAGAGTTGTTTGAGTTCTTTCCTGCAGCCCGGCCTCTGGTGAGGTGCCGCGCGCGGTGAAACGCGCGGGTCGATCCGGGCTGCCCTCACCGCCGGGCAGGCTTGGAGACTTGGCGACGGAGCGGTTGATTGGATTGGGCAGGGTTTGTTCCAGCAAGTGCTCCACCAATTTTTATAAATATCGAATTATTCTCCAGTCGGGCCCGGCCGGCCGACGGCTCGCTCATTGAACAGACGATCCTTTAAGGCTAGGCGGAAACTTTAGCCTCTCCAGTGTTCTCTGGCCCGCTTGAAGATTTCATCCACACTTTGATTTTCGTAAAGCTTTTTAGAGACCTCAACATAATCAGTTGGCTCATGGTGGAAGAGAGCTAGAAATCTGAGCGCTTCGGCTGGACCTAAAGCCTTATTTAAGGCATCTATTCCAAGAACTCTCAATTCAGTTTCGCCAATTGCCTTGGCCCTTTCGGTCATTGGTCCTCCATTCTAATGTAGTCAACGGGATTCAAGATCGTCATTTTCAATCCTAATTTTTTAGCCTGGCTTACAAGTCTGTTGTCGCTACTTAAGAAGTAATCGGCTTTGATAAAATGGGCACATGCGAGATGGATGGCATCATTTGATGTCATCTTGGACATTTTCTGAAATTCCAGAGCACATCCATAGATTTGCTCTTCAGGTCCAATTCTTATCCTACAAAGGGTGGAAAGTATGAAGGCAACGCTCGATCTATTAGGGAAGGGGCAAAGCAAGGTCTCATCATCATGCATGAAGGACCAAGCTAATTGGATCTCTTCAATCTCGGCCCTCAGAAAAATCTCTTCGCAGGCCAGAGCTTCAAGCTGGATTTTTATCTGGCTGGGATCATCGAATCTTCTTTGAAAGCAATTGTAATCAAGATAAATCAGATCCATCGCATCTTTCCTCCTCAGATAATCGGCATATCTCTCAACCTGCATTTCCTTCCACAATCCCGATCTCCTCTTCTGTCAGCCCATACAGCCTGTAAACCACCGCATCGATCAGCTCATCCGTCTGCCTGATCTGCTCCCGCAGCGGCCCCAGTTTTCCCATCGATCCCTCGAACTCGGCCCGGAGCGCCTCAGCGGGCTCCCGGCGCGACGGATCGATGGCCAGTTTCTTGCTGTTCCTTTTTAGCACCGCCAAAAAGCTCTCATAATCGTGCTCGTAGTAGCTCTGCAATTTGGTCTTGGGCGTGAGGTCCTCCACCTTTGCGCCCAGGTAGCCCTCCAGCCAGCTTAGGAAGTCTTTGATCTCCTTTTGTTTCTCCTTGTTCATCTCCAGCATTCTTTCTGCCAGGTGGGCCAGCAGATCGTGGACTACGTCCGATTGCTCCTGTTCGGCGATGAAATTGCCAGCCCCGTCTTTGGGCAGGCAGGCATCTACCTGGGCCAGGATATCGGCGAATTTGCCCTCGGCGTAGAGCTGCTCTAGCTCCGCTCCCAGGCGGGCGCGCTCGGGCGCGGGGGTGGTGAAAGAGATGCGGCGGATGGGAAAATGGCGAACCTGTTTAGGATAAGTATGAGAATATGATCCTTGGAGAGTCCCTGTGGCAAAGACTTCTCGGAAATACCAAGCGATCAGAGAGCTTGCAACTATTGCCAATGTGTAAAGCAAATCTGGCACATGATCCACAATCCTTGAATACCCTTCAAAATCGGTTTGAGCCCCGGTTCCTTCGACGTTTTTATAAAGCGTTACACAGGTAACCAGATGATCGCAATATAGGCCTTTATCGTCATATGAAACAACAAGTTTTTCGTTCTTAGCAGTCACGTCACGAACGACAATCTTTGGATGCTCAAAAAGTTCTGGAACACGTGGACCATACATTTCCTTGCGCCTGTAATCTAAAAATCTGCCGTCAAATTGTATCTCGTATCTTTGAAGGGTTTTTCCATCGAAAAATTGTTTTGCATTTCCAATTGGTGTCTTAGTGATAACATCTGCCTTTCGGAAAGATTTGCCATCTTTGCTATGTACAGTTGCACCTACCATTACGTAACAATATTGTCCCAGTCGAATTGATGATTCATCGATGCGGTTCAAGAGATCAGACCTTTCCGCTCGTGCAATTTTAGGTCGAAACTGGCTAGTCGGTCCAACAAGCCATTCTGCCAATGGTACTTTGTAGAGGACCTGAGATGCACTGGCGATAGTGGGTGGTTTTTCGTATATCACTTTCCAATCGGGCAACGGTTTTTCATTTTGAATCACGTAAATTGCACAATGCCTGGATACATCATCAAAAACATTTTCGCCTTCAAAATGCGTCCATCGAATAAGAGTTGTATCATGGACCAAGGCGATCCTCAACGGCGAAGCATATTTTTCCCGAGCGACTGCATCTGGAAGGATGAACGAGTGGTAACCACCATGGCGAAGAATCCCTAACGAAAGTGCAACAAAAGGAATGTAAAGGTCCCAGTGACCGGACATCATCTCTTTTTGCCGACAACATAATACAATTGCATTACGAACTACGTCGTCAAGGTCAGTCATTGTCCATGCATTTGCATACGGCGGATTGCCGATCACCACATCGAATCCGCGCCCTTCCCCCTGGAACGCCTCCGGAAACTCCATCTCCCAGTGGAAGAACCGCTTCTCCCCCGCCAGCGCCTGCGCCCTTCTGAACCACTCCTGCTCCCGCAAGCCGCCCCAGTCCGGGAACTTCTCCGGGTTCATGTGGTTTTGCAGCTCGTAGTAATCGTCATCCTTCACTTTATTCCCAAAAAACGTGGACAGCCAGACGTTGGAAAGCTCGTAGAGCCTGCGGGAGAGCTCCGACTCCTTGATCTGGCGGAACTGATCCTCCTTCCATTTGACCATCTGCAAATTGTCGTCGGGCAGCGCCGCCATGAGGCTGTACTTTTTTAAGAGGCCGCCCGTGTGGCTCTTCAGCCCATAATTCCAGAGCTGCGTCTGTTCCGCTACCCCACCGGGCAGAACGGTGAGCTGGTCCAGCTCCGCACCGATGAGCGAGTTTCCGCATCTCAGGTGGTGGTCCAGAAAGCTGAGCGGCTTGTTGGAGGCGACCGTTGTCAGCCACAACGATAACTTGGCCAGCTCCACGGCCATGGGGTTGAGATCCACGCCGTAGATGCAGTTCCTCACAATCTCGCGGCGCGCCCAGTGAATATCCTGCTCGGCTATTTCCTTTGAGTCGGCCTCTTCCGGCCTGGCCGTGGCCCAGGCCTGCACCAGCCAGCGGGCGAGTTGATCCGTCGCCTCCACCAGAAAATGGCCGCTGCCCATGGCCGGGTCGAGCACTTTGATGGAAAGAATATGATCCGCAAAGGGGCGGCTGGTGCCCAGCCACTCCTGTTTCTTCTTCTCGATCACGGGCTCGATGGTGTTCTTGACGATGTACTTGACAATGTAGTCCGGGGTGTAGTAGGAGCCGGTGGCTTTGCGCTCCCCCCTGTCCGTGGCCAGATAGATCTCGCCTGCCTCTGCGTTGTCCAGGATCTTTCGCTTGCCAGCTTCGCCCACCGGCAGCCACAGCTCCTTCCCCTTTTCCTTGACGGCAGCCATCCGCTGCTGCGCCACACGCAGCCGATACTCCAGCAGGCCCTCGTAAATCGATCCAAGATGGCGGATCTCCAGAGAAGAGTAGTCCACAAATCCCTTCTCTGGGCCCTGGCCCGAACGCGCCAGCAGGTCGATGGCCCTTGCCAGAAAAGAGTCGCCTAATCGTGCGCTCTCCAGGAATCCATTCTTGGCCGGGTCGAAGAGCCCGCCGTCGTAGGCCGGAATGTAGAACTCCTCTCTTGCTATGCGGCGCGACTCACTGCCGTCGTTGATCAGGCTGAAGAGGTTTTTCAGGCTCTCCCAGTAGGAATAGCGGACGGAGAGCAGCGGCTCGCCCCTGTCCAGCCGTTCCGCCACCTCAGTCTTCAATTTTTGCAGACTCAGCTCGTAATAGTATCTATTATTAGTGTCCAAAAGGCTGCGGCTCTCCGCATAGAAGATGAATAGCAGTCGGTAGAGCAGTCGCATGCTGTTCTCCTGCACCTGGGCCACGGCCGCCTCGTCGAGCATTAGCCCACAGGTCGCCGGCGCGCCGCAAGCGGCCTCGGCCAGGAAGCCCTGCGCCAGGATCTTCATGGCCCGGTAGACGTTCTCCTTCAGATCCTCGCCAATCTCCTGGGCGTAGGCAACGCTCTCCTCTCGAACGCTATCCAGAAAGCAGCCTGCATCCACAGTCTGTCCGAAGGCCTCCCGCCGGAAGAAGAGATAGAAGTACTTGAAGCTCTCGCAGTCGCCTTTCTCCAGCAATGCCGGCAAATCCACCTCGTAGTAGTAGTCCAGCTTGTAGCTCGTCGTCTCGTGGTAGAGCCGCCAGAAGCGGCCCGAGGTGAGGATGGCCCACTTGGGCGGCGTGTCCCGCAGGTAAACATCGATCTGAAAGCTGGGGTTCTGCATCTCGAAGCTTCCCTGGCCCTTGCGGCTCTTGTCCAGAGAGATCTTCCAGGACTTGGCATCGCCCACCGCCACAGCGCGCCGGTAGTAGTCCTCACCGGGATGGGCCTCTGCCAGGTCTTGGCTCTCCTGGTCCGGGAAGAAGGCGTAGTCCGGCGTCCGGTCCTTTCCCAGCACTTTGCCCTGCACGCCGAAGTAGTGCCCCAGGATGCGCAGCACCGGGCGGATGAAGTACTCCTCTAACTGGGATTCGTTGTAGTTCTCCAGGACGCGCGCTTTACGCAGGTATAGCTCCTTGATTTGGGCAAAGGCCCCTTCGGGCTCTGCCTCCCGCCACTGTGCACTGTCTATGACCAGGCTTTCCAGATAGTGGTTGGAGAACAGATTGCTGTTCTTGAAGGGGCGAAAGTCCTGGGGCATTCTGCCAGATGCCTATGCGGCGTAAATGATAAAAGTATCGAAACGTCCAAAGTAGGCTTTTAGCTAATCTTCGTCTTCAAGAATTTTCTTTATCAGCCGTTCAATCTCGTCCTTCTTTTCCGGATTCAGCGAGACCTCGATACCGTAGCTTGTGGGTTTTCCTTTTAGCAGACCCTCACAGATCAGCTCCTCTGCAGCTTCTTTCACCACGCCGCGAAGGCTTTTTTCGAATCCCTTGGGAAGATTATCGAAGCTGGTATGCCTTCCACCCCAGTAGCCGTGTCTGTGCAATTTGTTCAGTATTTTTGCTTTTATCTGATTAATTTTATTAGAGTTCATAATTTTAAACCTCGATGACAATCTTTTTCAATCAATCAATCCATTTCATTATATGGTGATATCTCTGGGCGATCCTTTGGGCGAATCTCTCTTCCTCCAGGCCTTCGGCAAAAAGAGTTCCGTGCTTAAGATATTAGACTTTCTCATGGATAATGTCGGATCCGACTACTCCAAGACGGAAATAGCAGAGGGAACTGATCTATCTCGCGGCACATTTTTCAGCGTTTGGCCCAGGCTGGAGGCTTTAGAACTGGTTGTTCAGACGCGAGAAGTGGGCCGGGCTAAGATGTACAAGTTAAATAAAAAAAATCCCATTGCAGAAAAGCTTATCGAGCTGGATGGCGCTATATCCGACTTTTATGCTTCTAAGCTCATGAACTCCGATATTGGGATTGTGCAGAACGTTTCGCAGTCATATCCTTCGTCCGCCGAAGAACAACTTCAAACGATATAGATGAATTTTAAGGCTAAAACCATAACACAAATGCCTGAATTAATAAAAATATAAAAAAAGAACGTCCGGAATTCCGGACATCCTTTAGTGCGCCTCGCCCACCAGATCCTTGCCGGGCTCCTTGCGCTCCACAGTCTCTACTTTGCAGGTTGTCGGGCCGCAAACCAGTACATCCTGCTCCTGATACTTGGTGTACGGATTTACGGGGATGGTTGTATCCAGGCCCATGGATGCAGCCATGAGCTCTACAACATCCAGGACTTTTATGCCGGATTTGGCGTCGTTTCTGCCGTCCATGATGTTCCTTCTGCAGAACGGGCAGGTGGATGCCATGATATCAGCGGAAACTTCCTCTCCGTCCTTGACCCTGGCTTTGGCACAATCCAGGGCCAGGTCGGGAATGCCAGCTTTAACGCCGCCGCCTGCGCCACAGCATCTCTGCAGCGCTCTGTTTCGCACCATGTCCCTGAACTTCAAACCAGGTATAGATGTGATGCAGTCACGAGAGGCTTCAAAGGCCCAATCCTTTCCCTTGAGGTGCATGAGATGCCTGCCGTTGTGGCAGGGGTCATGGTATGTAACCGAGTAGTTCAGTGGAATCTTATACTCTATCTCTCCTTTCCTAATCCTATCTCTCAGGAATACGGAGAGTGGCATGGTCTCGTAGGGGATGTAGCCCTCGTACCACATGGGCCAATCGACGGCAGCATTCCTCAGACAGCCGGCACAGGCAAAGAGCACATTCTTGGCTCCACTATCCTTGAGGGCATCGACATTATGCACGGCATGTTCGGCCATGACCTCTCTCTGGCCGGTTCTCACCATCGCAGAAGCGCAGCACCATTCATCCTTGCCCAGCATCGCGAAGGGGACGCCAAGGTTATCCAAAATCCTGACTGTAGCGACTCCTAATGCTTGTTGCCGGTATGCGGCGGTGCAGCCTGCGAAGTATACTATATCACCAGATTCCTGTACCTTGATGTCCTTCGGAACCCAGCATAGCCTATCTTCTTGCTTGGCCATGTAGGGATTCCTATCTGCTTTGACGAGCTTGGGAAACATGGACTGTTTTCCCACGGGTCCGTCGCCGCGCGCTACCAGGTTGGGCCGCATGGCCTCCCAGAGTTCTACGGTCTTGATTCCTGCCTCGCAGACCGTGCCGCAGACGCCGCAGGTGGTGCAGCTGTATGTATCCTCGGTGAAGAGCTTCCTCTCATCATAATTGAGGGGCTTGGGGCCGAAGATCTTGGCGCTCAGGCTCTGGCTCTTTGACATGAGCTCTCTCCACCTTGCGTTCTTATACATGGGAGTAATGCCTGGCCGGTCCGGTCTCACCGCGAAGGTCGGGCACCACTTCATACACTCCTGACATCTGTTGCAGGCGTCTACCTCCATGAGCTGGGTGGACAACATATAGCCCGTCATCAAGGGCTTGGAGCCTTTTTGATCAGCCATTTTTATTCTCCTCCTCTGTTGCCCAGAAGGGTCATGGGTGTTGCTATGACGTGGATGTATTTGCTCCATGGTAAGATCAAGGCGAACAGACCAATTGCCATAACGGTGTGAATCAGGGCGAAGTGGGGTGCATAGATGGGATACTCAAAGGCATTCCCGATGAGGAAGGAATTGCCGCGCATCCACTCTGCATAAAATCCGGTGATGGTGATGAGAAACACGGCGCCGATCAAGAAAGCGTCATAGGCGCTGGTGTTATCCCGGACGAACTTGAGCAGGATTCTCCTGGATACGGCAATGGTGGCTCCGATGAGGAGCAGGTAGCCGAAGATATCGAAGGGCAGCGACAGGAGTTCCTTGGCCATCTCAGCCTCAGCAGAAAGCCCGAGCAGGTTGAAATGCTCGACGATATCGATCATAAGTCCAAGGCCGGAAAGTGACGCCAGCATCAAAAATCCATAGAACATGGACATATGCATAACCCAGCGCACCGGGCTTCTGGCCAGTGTCCTCCTCAAGAGAAGAACATCAAGCACAACCGTCCTCAAAAATACCCATAATCCGTCCTTAAATGCCTC
>JAPKYC010000109.1 GCA_026394505.1 Methanothrix sp. | reverse complement strand
TGTTCAGGATTTCGCCAGATCGAAGACCCAACGACAGACGCCGGGGGCAATATTGCCGCAGCGGCGAGCTTGCATAACCTCCAGACCCAGATCTTGGTAGCTCTTCTTGAGCGGCTCGATCTGATGAAGCTTCTTGAAGGTGTAAAGGTGCAAGCTTCCCCTGGATTTCACCAGGGGCAATACGATTTCCAAAATCCCGTCTGCTCCGTAGGGGGCGGGAATGACGGCCCTGTGGAAATCCTTCCGAAGCAGCTTTGCCATTTGAAAGGCATCCGCGTTTACTATCGCGATCATCCTTTCCACTCGATTCAGCCGGGCGTTCTCCGCCAGATAAAGGCAGGCTTCACGACTCTTCTCCAGGGCCAGGACATGAGCGCCATAAGCCGCCAGGGGAACGGCAAAAGGTCCCACGCCCGAGAAAGGAAGCAGCACATCCTCACCGGCCACGACCTTTGCCGCCACCCTCATTCTCTCGTAGCCGAGGTGGCTGTTAAAGAAGACCTTTGCTACATCCAGACGGTAGAGAAAGCCGAATTCCTTATGAGTGGTGACAGTATTGCCGCAGCCTGCTAAAAGGTCGAAGCCGGCCAACCTTCTCTCACCTTGCAGCTTGGTGGTTTTATTGAGCACAGTATGAATGCTCTTGCCAGAAGAGAGCACAGCCTCAGCAATCTCCTTCTTGTAAGCCATAAGCTCCGGGGCGAGGGAGAGTATGGCAATATCTCCAATGACATGAAAGCCATCGGATAGCTCGGCCAGGCACTCCTCTGGCACTACTCCTTGCAGCTTCTCCTTGAGGCGCATAGATTTGGCTATGGCCCGGCTGGCTTAAATCCGGTCATGCCGTGCCCCCCAAGCTGCAGCTTTCTCACCATCTCGCCGGCAGCATAAGCGTCCTTTGCCTGGGCCAAAACCCTCGCCTTGCTGAGATGATTTCTCTTTCCGCAGGGGCATGTCCTGGTCTTGGCGTCCAACGGGGCGTAGAGGTGGCGACCACAACTACACCGGAAGACGACGAACATTAAAAGAGAAGAGGTTTTACGCGGCAGGCAGCAGTATGGCATTGATGACGCCATCCTGGCCGGGCCGGTTGGTTATCCTGGCATCTCCCATTTCCGTCTTGATGACGGCACCTTTTGTGAGAATGTTCCTTCTCATGTAGTGCAAATTGGCCTTGTTTTCCTTTACAGTCTCAATCTTGACTGTCTTGGACTTGCCTGTCACTGGATCGGCAATTGTGGCCATATCGCCCCGTAGCATGCGCATCTTTATGTTTCCGCCTTTTGTCTCGATCTTTTTAACTCTGACCGCGGCAATGGTGGTATCGCTCTGCTCTCTGCCTATCTCACACTTTCTCTTGCCCCTGGCGAGAATCAATTTTCCCCCGGTGGGCTTCCTTCCAAATTTGCCTTGCCAACGCATATTATAATTCCTCAGAACCGCAAATCCTCTTTGGTGCACGGTATTTAATGGTTGTGGTACTCTGATCCCATTTTAAATCGCTTGACCATGTAAGGCCCGCATAACTCATATCCCAGCCGCCGGTAGTAGCCTCTGGCTCCAATGCCGCTGGTAATTTCCAGGGAGCTGTAGCCCGCCTCTTCTGCCAGGGCCTCTGCCGCATGCAACAGTTTTTCCCCGTAACCACGGTGCTGCCACCCTTCCGCTCTGCTGCCGATGGGAAGCATGGGCCCGTAGACATGCAGCTCCCTCACCCGGGCGCAGGCAGAAAGTCGTAGTCGCAGGAAGCCGACGATTGTCTCGTCCTCCCCCTCAAAGGACAAAAAGTGCTCGGCACCGCCGCATGCCTCATAGACCTCGTGTTTTGGTACCACTTCCCCGCCTAAGAACCGACGCAGCCCCGCTTCCCGGCAACGAATGCAGCGGCAATGGCTGTCCCGTGCCGACAGATGCTGCTGGGCCAGTTGACGCAAATTGGATTTCTTGACCCCCGCCACAATGAGCTGGGCAGGAATGTCCCGCTGCACACGCTGCAGCCGAACGTAGGCAGGCAGAATTTCTTTTATGCAAGAGACCAGCTCTGCCGCTGCGGCGTCGCCCAGAGGGACGTACTCGCCTCTCAGGTATTGCCGGTATAGCTCTGTCCCCTCCACCACTAAAGTGGGATATATTTTGAGGTAGTCCGGGCGAAAGCGACTATCCGAGAAAAGCTCGCCAAAGACCTCCAGATCCACCTTTTGAGAGGAACCGGGCAGTCCCGGCATCATGTGAAAGCCCACCTTCAGGCCCGCCTCTCGCAGAGCGCGATTGGCAGAGACTGTATCCTCGACCGTATGGCCACGCTTCATATTCTCTAAGAGATCATCGCGAGTGCTCTGCACGCCCAGCTCCACCTTGGTGGCGCCGAGAAGCAACATGTTCGCGGTCTCCGCCGGGCCGCAGAAGTCGGGCCGGGTCTCGAAGGTGGTGCCGATGTTTCTAACCAATGCCGTCTCATTGGCCGAGGCCGCATCGGCAAAGGACTGCCACGTTGCAAAAGGCGCAATTGCTGCGGGATAGTCATTCATGGCCTGCAGACAACGCTTGACAAACCAGTGCTGATAACCTAAAGGGCGCGCCGTGATGGTTCCGCCCATGATGATCAGCTCTGACTTGTCCAGAGGGTGGCCAATCTCATCCAGTTGAGACAGCCGCGCCCTTACCTGGCGGTAGGGGTCGTAGCCGTGCTGCGCTGCCCGAAGCGCCGCCGGCTCGCGACCGGTGTAGCTTTGCGGTGAAATGCAAAGAATGCCGCCCGGACAGGGAACGCAGGTGCCATGCGGGCAGCGGGCTGGAGAGGTCATGGCGGCGATGACGGCCACGCCTGAGAGGGTTCGCGTGGGCTTACGCACCAGCATTTTAAGCTGCGCCCGCTCCTGGGGCGTGGCAAAGCCGAGTATATCGGCATTGCTGGGCAGCGAGGAGAGGGCGAGGCGTGATGAGGCGTCCTTCTTATGCGACTCCAGGTCCGCCTGCGTCTTGATAACGCCTGCCAGTATGGCATCGACTATGCGCCGCAGCTCCTGGCCAAGGGCCTTGCCATCCCGGCATGCACAAAGCGCCTCTTTCATCACAAATTAATCACAACCACAATCAGGCTCGATTTTTCCTTCTGCCTTCGCTTGCAGATACTGCTGCTCAACCTGCTGGGCAAGATTACAGCGCAGCAAGCCTGAAACGAACATGCCTGCCATCAAGACCTGCTCTTTGGACATCTCTTTTATCGCCTCTTTGAGCTTTGCCACCGCTTCCTGCTCGCTGCCGATCTCTGGATCGAAGAGCAGCATTTTGAATTGATCGCCGATCTTCATCATCTCTTCCGATGGAATGTCAAAGAAGCCGCGAACGATCTCCAGGACCAGGGATTCCTCGTTTGGTTCGAACATGAATTGCCCTAGACGATACATGATGAAATAGGTTTGGCATCTAGAGAAGCTCGCATAAAAATAGAGGCCTTTTCCGGCCCAGCTCTCTTATGGCCAGTCCGCCCTCATCCAGAAGCAGATAGGTATCGGGCGTCTCGAGGCCTGAGCCGTTTCCCGGCTCGCGCGTAAAGCAGCCCGCGTTCACGGCCAGTGGCCCTCCCTTTCTCTGAAAGATGCCAGGACGATGCGTATCCCCATAAATGAAGCAGTCTATTTTGCCTAGATTCCTCTCGCGAATGAACTTCAATATGGCCTCATATTGACCCTCTACGCTGGCGCGGCGCTGGTTGGAAAAAACACCAGCGTTGATCCTCTGCAGCAGGCTGGATGCCTTCCATATAGAGTTCTCGAAAGAGACCATCTCTCCGATGCAGGCGGATCGATACAGCCCCTCGTAGGCGTAAGTCATCATCATCTCCAGGTCTGCAGGAAGAAACTCCTCCCCGGAGAGCCGGCGCAGTTTCTCCACCAGTTGCAAAGTGATGTTTTGAATGCCGTCCAGATGATGGCCGTGCGTGAAGAGGAAGGTCCTGTGGCAACAGCGGGCCCGGTAAGCGGGATAGAGCATCTCCATATCAAGGCCACAAAAAGTTCGTTTCCAGCGTAAAGATGGAATATAAACAGGAAATAGATCGCCGCGTGCCGCCCTCTCCATGAACTCGGCCTCCTGCTTTTGTACCACAAGATGATGATCATGATTTCCCACAACGTAGCGGATCTTTAGACTCTCCTGGGAGAGCCGTTTTAAAAATGGGATGGATCCCCGCACCGCATTCTCTGGGCGCACCTTCCAGAAATCGAAGATATCGCCCAAAAGCACGACCTCGTCGCAGCCGCTCTCAAATTCCGATATCTCTTGCATCAACTGGTCTACCTTTGCCGGGTTACTGAGAGTCGATGAATCCAGGCCGAAATGAGTATCCGAGATAATCAGAGATGCCATTGTTTGCCCCTTTCCCTCAAATGTTTATTACTGTTGTTATTTATAAATATTGTTCGCGGCGAGCGCAGGAAAACGGCAAAAAACGCAGATCCTCGATAGATCCACCTTTCGAGCAAAAGACAAAAATATGTTCTAAAAAAGCAAAACATCAGAATGATCGACATCACCATTCCCAAGGGCAGCCTGCAAAATCAGACACTGCAGCTCTTCGAGCAAGCCGGGCTGGAGGTTAAGAGAACGGAGCGGGAGTACAATGCCCGCATAGAAGACCCTCGCATCGGCAAGGTGAAGATCCTCCGTCCCCAGGAGATACCGGGATATGTGGCCAAGGGCTACTTCGACCTGGGCATATCCGGAACTGACTGGATAATGGAGTCCGGAGCCGTAGTGGCCCGTGTGGCTGAGCTCAACTACGGCAAACAGGGACCGGGCATTGTAAAGCTGGTGGTTGCCGTGCCGGAGAGCCTGGATATCCACTCCGCCCGGGAGATAAAACCGGGCAGCCGCGTATCCACGGAATATCCAAGCCTCACCCAGGCCTTCTTCCTGAGTCTGGGAATACCGGTGGAGATCCAGTTCTCCTTTGGCGCTACCGAAGCAAAGGTTCCGGAGCTGACCGATGTGGTCGTTGACCTGACGGAGACCGGCTCCACCCTGAAGAAGAACGGCCTGAAGATCATTGATGTCATGCTGAGGTCCACCTCGGAGCTGATTGCCAACAAAAAGAGCTGGGCAGACCCGGAGAAGCGCGAGGAGATCATGGCCGTAGAGACGCTTTTGTCCGCAGTCATAAAGGCGAGAGGAAAGGTTCTGCTCAAGATGAATGTGCCCGAAGATGCCATAAAGGATGTCATCTCCATGCTGCCCAGCATGAAGAATCCCACCATCTCCAAGCTCTACAACTCCGGCTACTACGCCGTGGAGACTGTGGTGGACAAATCTACAGTCAACCGGCTCATTCCCCAGTTGAAGAAGTCGGGAGCGGAGGATATCCTGGAGCTGGCCATCTCCAAAATCGTGCCCTAAATCCATCTTTGTTCTGTATTTCAGAAAAGCCGAGCGGGCGCGGGGGGATTCGAACCCCCGATCTACAGCTTAGGAGGCTGCCGCCTTATCCGGACTAGGCCACGCGCCCTTTTCCGGCTTTCCGTATAACCAACACGTATATCAACCTTTCCAGAATTGCATGCTCCTCCGTTTTTTGGTCGTGTATTCGTTCCACTGAAAATCGAGATCCATAGCTAAAATTGCAAAACCATGCGATTTTGCCCACCAAATACTGGTTTGGAAAGAGTTTTCAGCTAATCATATACACGACCATAGATTGTTCGGATTATGGACATGATATGAATAATTCAAACTCTATAAAACCGGAACGAACCAAAATAATTTCAGGATATCTAACAAACACAATACCGAAAATTATATAAGCCTAATTTGCAGTTAGAAATACTGAAAATCATGTCCTGCATAAGAAGAGCGTGGTCTATCTGATAACCACAATTATTTTTGATGCCGAAGGTATTATAGTCGATACTGAGGTAGTCTGGGATAAAGCACAAGAAGAATTCTTAAGGCGTAGAGGGTTAGTATATCAACGGGAGAAGTTGAAACCCCTGATCACGGGAAAATCTCAGTTAGAAGGCATCAAAGTTATGATGGATGAGTGTGGGATCTCTGGTGATCTAAGAACGCTATCAATAGAACGCTCAAATATCATGAGGACTCTCCTGGAGTCAGAAGTGAATTATATCAGAGGATTTCAGGAGTTCTTTGATCAAATTGAGAAGGATTACAAGACATGCATTGCCAGTTCTATGGATCCAAGTCTACTGATGATTATCGACAAAAGGCTAGATCTAACCAAGCTATTCGAGGACCGAATTTACACAATTAGAGATGCCAACTGCGCTTCTAAACCAGACCCGTGCATCTTTCTTTACGCTGCCAAAAAACTCAACTCATTTCCTGATGAATGCGTGGTTATAGAAGACTCACCATACGGTATCGAGGCTGCAAGAAGAGCAGGAATGAAGTGCATAGCCATTACGACGACTTACAACATAGAGCTGCTAGTCGGTGCGGACACAATAGTGAATTCATTCGATGAAATTGATCCCGGGACTTTTTCTTAAAGACCGAATAGCCAAATTATCGCGTCGAATTCGTAGAGCTTATCTACAGAAAAGATCTTATACTCATCAATGTATCACTAAATTATTAAATAGGTGAGACTCCATGGATGACCCGACTGTCCAAAGCATCATTGAAACCTCTACAAGATGGCTCCTTAATGGGCAAGACCAAATATCTGGAGGTTGGGCCGAACGTCATGGGACCTCTGTTAATGTATTAAATACTGCAGAGGTTATTATTGCGCTCCTCGATGGTGGGCTCATTAATGGAGCTAAAGTAGAAGCTGGCGATAGTAGGATTCAAAAAGCAGTCAGCTTCATCGAAGAAAAACAAACGGGGGATGAAATTGTCGGTTTTTGGCAGAGAGAAATCACCGAGGATGGAACGACTCGCAATTTACCAGACCCACTTCGCTCATCTTTCGCTCTGCAGGCCCTCATCAAGGCTGGACGAGGAAAGAATTCTGGGTCTGTGACGAAGGGCGTGGCCTGGCTACTCAAGATCAGAAATGCTGATAACGGCTGGGGATATAGGAAGGGAAGCGATAGTGAGATCCTTCCGACCTGTTGCGCATTGCTTTCCCTATTGAAGGCGCGCGAAGCCGGCTGGGACTTTGATTCGGAACCGGACAAGAATCCTATTACGAAAGGGCTGAAATCACTAGTGGAAAATTATCAAGACGACAATTCAGGTTCCTTCAATCGCTCCGGCAACTATCTTGAAGGTTTGCATACGGTGTATGCTGTGCTTGTGCTTCAAGCAGCAAGACAATCAGGACTTAGCGCGTACATAAGAGAAGAAAATAATGCCCTTGATTGGCTCTTGCAGCATCCAGACAAAGCGAGCAGAGCGGTCGAGGAAATAATAAAAATTGATCCCATCCGAGACCAAAAGGGATATGGAAAAGGTGACTACGGATTTTTCTGCAATACCTATTTGATATTGCTTAAAGTGCTTTCTAATTCTGCAGAATATAGCGATAGCAAATTGGCTCGAAATACAATGATAACCATTGGGAACATGAGAGATGAAAGTGGAGGCTTCTATGGTTATAGAGTCTTCACATGGTCGACTGCCCATGCAATCTGTGGCCTGAATTCTGCTAAATCTAAATTTCCTCAAATCCCTCAATCAACTCCAGAGTATGTGGGGACCAAGGTGGGTACACCAATTCTGGCTTTCGCAATAGTCATGTTTCTTGGCGTTGTATACATGAGTGTAATGGGTAGTTTCAAGGAACTGCAAGCTGTAATATGTGCATTTCTTATGCTGGCCTTATTGCTGGCTTATAAGTTTATCGGAGAGAAGACATTCGCAGAGTTGACCAAAGGGCTTGGGATAAGCTGGTCATCGCTAAGCGATAAGAAAAAGTAATCATGCGGTAAGACTTCCCTGATAAATGGGCACAACTATACCCGTTTTATCGTATGCACCGCAATACAGCGGAACGGTATGACCTAATCTAAGACAGCTTGAAGATCTCTACCTTAGCGATATCTATTTCACCGCGTTATCGCTCCTTTTAGCGAATGAGCACGGCGCTCAGCACCACCACGAAGAGGCCCAGGAAGAACCATCCTAAAATCCCTTCCGCCATGGCCAGATACCTGTAAACGCCTACCGGATAGGTATTCACAGGCGCCTGGGAGGTGGTGAACATGGCAATGCTGAAATAGAGGGCATCGGTGAAAGAGACGCGCTTATTTGGCCGCAGCCGCGGGTCTCCAGGAAGCTCCACGCCCTCGATCACGAACTTGTCCATGCCTTTTCCCGCCCAAAAAATCACCCCGAAAATAAGAATGGTAAAGAGACACCAGAAGGCTGTGTAGCTCACCCGAACTCCATAGCCGCAGGAGAGCCAGGAGATAATGTCCGATATTTTGCCCCAGCCCCAGGGCGCCATGTCCTGACCGATTCTGCGGTATTGGTAGTAGCATTCATCGGCTTCGTCAAACCACTCCAGGCTCTTGTAGTTCTTCACCAGGGCCAGGTAGGCGGCCCCATTGTAAACCATGCGATCCCGTATGGTGCTCCAGTGGACCACGAACTTGGAAAAGTCCGTGCTGTTGAGGTTAATTTTAGAGTCCTCACTGAATGTGACATTATCCAGTTGCATGCTGTATAGCCTGGCCCCCTCCAGGATTAAATCCCCATCAAACCGGGCATTGGCGAAATAGGCCAGGTCTGCCAACTTCACTCCCCCAAAGAAGGCCGTCTTTTTGAAGTTAACATTGCCAAAGTCAGCCAGGCCCCCAAAGCTGGACAGGCCAAAAGTGCTTCCTCTCTGAAAGCGCGCCTCACGAAAGAGCACGTCGCTCTCGAAACGGGTGGCGGCAAAGGTGGCATTGCCTCGAATTTGGGCAGATCGAAATGTGACCTGCCCGGCAAACTCCGTCTCAAAGAAGCTCACATCTTCAAAGTATGCATTCCAGAAAGACCCGGATCGTAGGAACTTGGCATAATTAAAGTCTCCCTCACTGGCGAAGCTGGAATCGAGGAAGACTGCATCCCCATGGAACTGGGCGTTGCCAAAGCTGCTATCGCTCTGAAAAAGCGTGCTGATGAAGGAGGCCGGTCCCTGGAAATAGGTCTCGGCAAAGTCGGCCTGCCTCAGGAATTTTGCTCCGGAAAACCTGGCATCTCCCAGGAACCTGGATTTGACAAAGCTGACATTCTCTTGGAAGATGCATCCCCGCAGATCCAGGACCTCGGCGAAGGTCACGGCCTCGATTCTTACCGATCCTTGGAAGCGGGAGTTGGTAATTCGTAGCGATTGCTTGACCGGTCCTTCACCAGGCGCGAGATCCAGCGGACCGGCTATGGTTACGTTGTCATAGTTCAGCGGCTCGCCCGATCTTATTTGGGCCAGGATATCCTGGGCGGCGATGGCCGGAGAGGCCAGGCCCC
>JAPKYC010000307.1 GCA_026394505.1 Methanothrix sp. | reverse complement strand
TGTAATCGCCTCCCTGGCGATCTGTGTTATCTTCCATCGTATTTGGTGTCCCCCCCGACGAAAGGGCTTTCACACCGGATATGCAGCAGTTGTTCGATGTTGAAACAGGTACCGTATTCTTCAGCCAGCACTGCGGGTTAGCTCCCTGGAATCCTGGCCTGACATAAGTGAAGGCCTGGCAGTTAGGATCTCCAGCACAAGCCTGCTCGCATAGGCTTGGATTAGGGCTAGCTAGATCGAAATGCCTGTAATCGCCTCCCTGGCGATCTGTGTTGTCTTCAATGCAAAAGACAGGTATCAGACAAAAATAAAGTAATGTAAATATCGCAGTGGCTATTATAAGACCATGCATATTATGGTTCCCTACCAACCTCATACTATTCAAACCCTCCTTAAAATACCAATTAATACAATTATCCTTTACTATTATTTAGATTTATTGTGAAGAGCTGGTCTGACGCCCTAAAGGCAGCAGCGCGTGTTGGGATGCAGTCCGAGCGGCCTGAAGATCACATCCAGCGAGGATGGATGGGTTGGCTGTCGATGAGGCTGCAAAGGTAGGTGGGCGGGAGACGGAAGCCACAACTTGGGCGATCAAAGTCACTTCAGCTTACTGTTGCAGGCATTGGTTTTCAACTCCCCTAACTCTTTTCATTCATCACCCAAAACTGACGAGGTAAGCCTTTAATTAGCCATGAAGTCATAGCAAAGCTCATTGCAGCTACTACTACTCAAAAAGGGCTTCATGTAGAGTGTGGCATGGATAAAAAAAGTCTATCGAAAAGGCATTAAAATATCAGATAATGAATTGAAAGAAGTGAACCTAACTGGTGAGAAATTTCAGGAAGAATGGAATTATACAATTAAGCCAAATTTATTTCATTGGCGCTCGTGGTCAGTCTGGTCATGTGGTGGTCTTTTCTGGCAGTATCCGGATCGAAGAGATCCAAGCCAAGCGAGCAGAAAGCCGTTTCTGCTTTGCCAAAAAAATGATTCACTGCCGCTTCTTCTCCAGGGCGCAGCGCGGCAGCATCCCGGCATCGATGGCTTTGATGTGGGGCGCCTGGACGGCAGAAACATAGACCTTGCGCTCGCCTACTACTATTACGTGATCGGTGGCTTTGGGCGGGCTGATCCTGATAGAGAACATCAGGGGCCCTTCACAGGTGGTGGCCACGCGCAGGTCTGTGGAGCGGGCGAGGATGTACTCCTCCATCTCCGGAGTGATCTTGAGGGAAAGGGATTTGGCGGGCATTGAAGGGCAGATCTCTCAAGCATATAGAAATAGTTTTTCAGAAACCATTAACTATTTGAATGCCATAAGATATGCGGTTCTGTAACCTTTGGATGACAGGCCGGATATCAGCCGATGAAATAGGTTTTATATCCTGCCTCTCCACAGGAAAAGCCGTGAGACGGAGAAAGGACGGTCACAAGGGCAGAGATCTGGCCCTACAGCGCATGGAAAGGCTCTTTATGCTGGCGGCCGCAGTGCACGCGGCCCACCCGGAGAGGAGCGACAGATATGTGCAGATCGCCAGGAAGATTTGCACCCGCACCAGAGTCAGAATGCCCCGCTCGCTGAAGAGGCTCTTTTGCAGACACTGCGGCAGCTTTCTCACTGCGGATGCATTGAGGGTGAGGCTGCGCGAAGGCGTCCTGACCACCACCTGCCTATTATGCGGCGAGCAGATGAGACGCCCTTACCGGCCCAAAAAGGGCTAGCTGGAAAGGAAGCAATTAATCGATACTATCGGATGGAGTTAACCCCAGTTGATCGTAGCCTATGTACTGCATTATGCGATCCTTCTTTTCTCCGATCAGCTCTTTCTCGCGATCGAGTATCTCCTTCACCAGTGCGGCTACGGGCACAAATCCATCCCAATTTCTGGCCAGGATGTCAGGCGAGCCTGATTCCTTGGTAACCTCATTGGCAATAAACGCACAAAGATAGATATCATCCACATAGCCGACCGGACCGTACTTCTCCTCGGGGATGATGTCCTCAGGAAGGATAAAATATGCAATGGCGGCAATGACCAGAGGCGACATCGACCTGGGAAGAGCACGGTCATCCAGGAGCCTGGTCATCATTCTGTAGAGGGCAGGAGCCTGGTGAATTAGCTGGGAAAATTCGCCCTCATAACCGGATATGTCCTTTTCCAGTATGGCATCAAATCTCTTCAAATTAAAAACCTCCTCAAATGTTATTGGTGGGCAATTAGTTAACTTTTGTGCCCGAGAAAACGTTTTTGGCAACCCTCGTGATGAGCAGATGCAATCCTTCCCAAATTAGGAAAATTTCACGTCTCTGCGGTTAGTATTCGTAGCTGAATGATCAAACCCCTGGGGTTACGGGAATAAACCGCAGAGGCGCAGAGCGCACAGAGGACGAACGAACGGAGTATTCAGTGCCTTAGTCGGGCCAAGAGTGGGCGCGCCTTTGATAAAGCTGGGGTGCATAGTTGCCTCAAACAATGTACGATTATCTCTTTAAATTGGGCACCTGGGCTCTGCTTGTCCTGACGGCCATCTGCATGATCTCTTCCGGCGCACAGTTTAACGGCACTACATATCATCTGGGGGAGAAAGAGGCGCAGGTCACTGTGCCTGTCAATGCCGGCCATTTAAATCTCACACTGTCCGAGAAGACGGAGAATATGACGCTCTTTGACGAATTGGGCAAAAACGTCACCTTCAACAGCAGCTATCGATTCTGGCGGGGAGATCATATCTACAGCCTGACCTTTGCGAGGCCAATCATTGGAAGGCTGATCTACAACATGCATCTGCAAGGCCAGCAATTCATACTTCCCATTAGAGATCATGGCCCGCTCTGCATAATTCTGCCGGCAGGCTTCACGACGGGAGAGCGCAGTCTGGGCATCGCCCGGCCGGCACCGGACGAATTCGTGGAGGATGAATCCGGCAGCATTCTCACCTGGAATAATACCACGCAAATTTCGTACATCGAGGTCAACTATTACCGGAGAAGCGCTCCGCAGGCTTTGATGATTATTCTCGTCCTCCTGGCTCTGACGGGCCTGGTCCTGCTGGCTCAGTACTACATCAGCATCAGAAAACTGAAGGCGGCCAGGATAGAGATGGAAAACGAGACGAATGGGAAAGATCGCTGAGAGAAAGTGGGCGGCTCGATTAGCAAGTTACACAACTAGCTCTTCCATCTCTCTTTGCATTATCTTTAAGCGATTCATCATATCCATGCCTTTTGGGGTGGTTTTAAATAATCGCGGGGAGGAGCCCAGGCTTTCAATGAGATCATTTTTCGTGAGAAGATTCAGATAGCCTTTGATGGTGGTAAAGTTGGTATTGGTTTGATAGACAATTTTGGTAACATTCTCACCATTGGCGCAAATCCTCAGAATCTCAAGGATGATCTGGTCTTTGCTCCGGCGCGCTCTAATCTTTCCATTCCCCCATGACTGTTTTTGGTGAGATAATAATCATTTGAAGTAAGATCGTTTTTTCCATATAAATGTATCTTATTCTTTCACATACCTCGAAAGAGCGCCTGCAGGATGCAGACGGCTTTTTCCCTGGGCCGTTTTAGATGATGATCGATCCAGGCTGAGGCTTGTCTTCTCCCGGCATAGCCCAAGAATATGAGATAAGCCAGGCCCGCTATTTCCGGTATCAGAACGCCTGGATTCTTCAGGCCGGAAAGAAGCATCTCCAGGTAGCTCAAGGTATCTTGAAGGGGGGCGCTGGGAAATGGGCCGAGGAGCGGCCAGAGCAAGGTTTCAGGCGAGTTCCACATAAAGTCCAGGGAGAGGTGGATGAGCACGCCCCAGGTGAGGGAGTAAAGCCTGATGTCCCGAGAGTAGAAGGACAGGGCAGAGAGGAGCATCAGGAAGAGCAGCGTGTGGGCTACTATGCGGCCCATGCTGGGGCTGCCGAAGACGATCAGGCCCAGGGGTTTGTCGATGATGTCGGGAAGCATGGAGCCCAAAGCCAGAAAGGCCAGGCTCACGTGGCTTAAGAGGCGAGCGGAGGCCAGGGCGAGGCCCACATGGGCAAAGAGAAGCACTGGGAAGAAAATTGCTTTCCTGGGTATATAATTATTTTGCGGGATTATGAAGGGCGGAGCGGGAAGACCCCACTATCCAGGCTGTGGTAGTTGACTTTAGAGAAGTCTGCTAAGGATCGATTTGCAATAGCTGTCTTGAGACTGTTGGCAAAAAAAGAGGATTAGGGCTAAAAAATGCAGGCTGATGATGGATCGCGATTGCCGTGGTGCGGCACTCCTCGCTGCCTGCTCTGGTAGGAAAAATGATCTTTTATAATATTTTAATTTACATGTTTTTATTTATAATGTCTGAATTTATGGTGAGCGCCAACCGCAACCTTTTTAATGCATCTTGTGATTCTAAATACTAATTTTAATTACTACTATAGTGGGAGAGGAGGCGGGCAGGCGCCGGACCCTTAGCAGAAGAGGATCCGGGATGGCTTTGCAGGTGTCTCTTACCCTATAAAATAAGTCAAAGCAGGCCGCTGAATTGATGCAGCTTCGATCGATTCGAGGCTCTTGATGGCGAAAGTCATCAAAAGGTGATAAGAGGCACCTGGGCTTTTCAGCGAAGGCTGTAGATTTCGGTCCTGGTCCTTCTAATGGCTCTTGTTTCCCTCCGGAGGCAATCGTATTAAAAGGACGGAATATCACCACAGAGGCACAGAGCTCACAGAGTACGCACAGAGACTATTATAATAATATATAAAATTGAAATCATATCCAGCTCAATCACAAGTTCAATTAGCCATTTCTCCAGAATGTTAAGGAGGAGGGCGTAACCATATGATAGATGAAGACTGCGTCGAAAGGATATACAAGGATGCGGAAGATCTCTTTGTCTCTATGAAACTCCGAAAGAGAAAGAAGATATCCCTGGACGAAGTAGCTCAGGATGTGTCTAAAATACATGTCAGATGTTATATTCAAAACCAAAGTGGATGATCTTTTGGTCAGGAAAGCAAAAGATATGATCAAGCAGGGTTCTTTCAGAGATGAAGAAGCGTTTCTTTGAGAAACCATCAAGGAAATGGTAAGAATATGAGGGTGTCGGTTTAGTCCCTTTTGTATCCTTTGAGGCAAAATTTTTATGAATGATAATGAATAAATTTGAAGAATTTTTCAATATGAATTCGATTCACCATATTTCTCCCCAATATTATTGAAATATCCTCGATTTCTAGCTCCCCATTAGTTGGCATATGCCACCGACAACGACTTTATATACTTTTCCGACAGCCTCACATAATTAAGAAAGTAGGTAGGATAGCCGTTGCCTGTTCACGGCTATGTCGGTCATCATCTGAATTGAGGCTATGATAAGAGGGGATGACTGGATAGCCGAGGCTTTAGACGTTCCTTTTTAATATAACTACGATTATTAACCGCAAAGACGCAGAGTTCGCAGAGACGAGAAATTTACCTTATTACCAGTACTTGAAAGGAACAGCATATTTGGTTGTGAGTAATAGTCGTCTCCGTTCGTTCGTCCTCCGTGCGCTCTGTGACTCTGTGGTTTTATTCCGTAAACCACCGGCACCTCGTCCATGGCTAACACGCCCGGCTTAACAGAGAGAGCATACGTTCCTATGGGACGCAAGCGATTCAAAGACCAGATCCTCTGCAAGATTTTGCAAGCGTGCGGGTGCAAATAAGATACAAATTGTCTATTCTTAAAATTTCCATACTGTGGTTCCCTATCAGGATCTACTCATCAAGAACGGGCTGCCCGAGAAGCTGGAGGGCGAGCATGTCCGGCACAGGACCAAGGGGGCGAGACTGCCGCTACCGCACCTTCGGGAGCTGGAATCAGTACGCAGGACAATGGAGAAGCGGGATTTGCAGAGAATCTACGTATAAAAATTTGAAAATTCAGCTTCCAGCGAAATAATAATAAATGATCCCGTATTGATATACTGCATCAGGATGAATATCAAGGCGATGAGAATATGGGCATAAAAGTAAGGGCGAGATATGAGGACAGTACATTGAAGCCCATCAAAGAGATTGGGCTTTTGGAAGGAGAAGAAGTAGATATCGTTATTGAGAAAAGCGCAGTTGATAAATTCTATGGAATGATGAAAATACCAAGAAAGCTGGCAGATGAGATAATTGATCTGGAGATGTGGGATTGATTTTATCTCAACTCCCTTCTGGCGAACGAGTATTCATAGATACGAATATATTTTTATACGCGGTTTTCGAACATT
>JAPKYC010000007.1 GCA_026394505.1 Methanothrix sp. | reverse complement strand
ATCAGCTTCAGCCTTTCAAAGGCCTTTATGTCATCCACCGATACGACGATGCAGGCATCTTCACTCATCCTGGATACATTGGACCTTTTAGTATAAATTTTTCATCCTGAAATCATTGATGAGATATTACAGCTCGCCCCGGAAGGCCCGCTCCAGCACAGCCGGCAGGAGCGCGTCAAGCTTTGCGGCGGTCTTTGCTCTGGTGGCGCTTGAGGGCGTCAAGCTTGGCTTGTAGCGCATCGAGGCACATAATGATTTGATTGCCCATCCAGAACAATATTTAATGTAGGAGACACCAGGGTTTAGCCCGATGACCGAGATCCGAGACCCCGACACACCCCAGATGCAGCGGCTGCGCTGGATCAAGCAGCTCGGCCTGGCGAGCTTAGTCTATCCCGGTGCCAATCATACTCGCTTCGAGCACAGCCTGGGGGCCTACCATCTGGCTGATCTGCTCGCGAACCATCTCGGCTTGCCAGAAGAGGATAAGATGCTGGTAGGCGCTGCAGCACTTCTGCACGACGTGGGCCACGGGCCGCTCTCCCATGCCACAGAGTCAGCCCTTGCCCCATACCTGCGCAAGGATCACGAGAGCATCATTGATCTACTGAAGAAGGGCGAGCTTCGGGCGGGTTTAGACAACTACGGCCTGAAGGCCTCCGATATTCAGGCCGCCATAAATGGAGTTGGTCTGGGGCAGATCGTGAGCGGCGAGATCGATGTGGATAGGATGGACTACCTGATCCGGGATGCTCACTACACGGGCGTGGCCTACGGAGTGATAGATCGATTGCGTCTACTGCAAAAGATGACCCTTCACCAGGGACAGCTGGTGGTGGAGGCGGGAGGCGTGCAGGCGGCGACATCGCTTCTCATCTCCCGGCTGCTCATGCATCCATCCGTTTATTATCATCATGTCTGCCGCATCTCGGAGTGCATGATCTCCGCCGCCATCCGGCGCATGATTGAAGACGGAACCAGTGCTTCTGCCGTAAAAGAAATGGACGACATCCAGCTCTTCAATTCCCTGGAAAGGTCGGGCGGCTATGCGGCTGAGATGGCTACGCGCATCAAATCGCGGAGAATTTTTAAGCGCGCCGTTTACGTTGGCCTGGAGTGCCTGGACCCTTCCGTTCTCAAGGTAAGCGAAAAGATGCTGGCCCAGGAGATTGCCCATGAGGCGGGAGCGGAGGCAGATTACATTCTGGTGGACAATCCCACGCTTCCTGATGCGCCGGAGGGCAACTTTCCGGCTCTGGTCGAGGGTGAGGTGAGACCCCTGCGGGAGGTGTCGCCTCTGGTCAGCATCCTGGAAAGAGCGCACAAGGCTACCTGGCGCTTCGGGATCTACTGTAGGGAGGAAGACCGAGAGAATGTGGCCCAGGCTGCCCGAAGGTGTCTGAATCTCAAGAAAAATAGATTGATTTACAGATATATAAATACTTTTTAATATAGATATTTTCTTGAGACTTGTCCGATAACGGTTACCTTTAAGTCACAAGAGAGCATAACAGAAAGGAATGGCATTTTCCGATGACGGACAGGC
>JAPKYC010000020.1 GCA_026394505.1 Methanothrix sp. | reverse complement strand
TGGCTCTTGAAAATGTCAGCTTCACCACCAGGCCGGGTGAGATTTTAGGAATTGTGGGAAAGAGCGGGGGAGGCAAGAGCACCCTGATGAAGATCCTGCGAGGCATGGAGAGCTTTGATTCCGGCAAGATCCTCCTGGATGGCATGACCATCACACCTGAATCCAGCGACGAGGTGAAAAGGGCGCAGATGGCCGTTACTGCAATACATCTGCAAAGAGATTTCGCACTCTGGACAGAGACTGCCCTTAAAAACGTGGTGCGAAGGATTCACTCCAGGAAAACCGGCTATGAGGTTCTGCCCATCCCCGAGGACGGAGACTATGATGAGATGTACCTGGAGGCCATGTACTACCTGCGGCTGGTGGGCCTGGGGGACAAAGCGCAGCATCTGGCCACCATTCTCAGCGGCGGCGAGAAGCAGAGGCTTCTTATTGCCAGACAACTGGCCAAGAAGCCCAAAATATTGCTGCTGGATGAGCCGGCCACCATGGCCTGTCCCGCCACCAAGCAAGAAGTTCTGGATGCCATCAAGAACGTGAACAAAGAGCTGGATCTGACCATAATAGTAGTATCACATCTGCCCGAGATTCATGAGTATCTGGCACATAGGCTGATTTGGCTGGAGAAGGGAAAGATCGTCGCCGATGGGAAGCCGAGGCCTGTCCTGGACCAGTTCATGAAGGGGATCGGAAAAATGGAGCCTCTGGCATCCTGGCCCAATGCAAAGCCTCTTATTAAAGTGAGAGGTATATCTAAGAGAGGCTGCCAGATTTGCACCGGAGAGGTCCTGAATGTCCTTAAAATGGAGAACCTCAACTTTGACATATTAGAGAGTGAGATCACATCAATCGTCGGCAACAGCGGTGGAGGAAAGACCACTCTTCTCAAGATCATGCAGGGCGTTCGGATGCCGGACGAAGGAGTCGTGTATTATCGGTACGGCGACAAATGGGTAGACATGATGAATTACTCGCCCGATAGAATGAATGTGCGCAGGACTTTGGGCATCATGTATCAGGAGTTCGCTCTTTATGCTGGTGAAACCATTCTCGATCAGATTGCCTATAAAATGGGCATCAAGGGCAATGATGTGATTGACCATGCAAGGGCTGTGGCCGAGGAGCTGGGCATAAGCGACAAGGTGCTTGATGTCATTTATGCCATGACGGATATGTCGGAAGAGGACGCCAAAGCCGCTCTCGAGGCACTGGGACTGACCAGAGACATATTCAGAGATCTGTTTCCCCGGTTTCCGACGACAGAGGCCCGCAAGTATGCCGAGCCGATCTTTGATCTGATATCCCTTGATCCGGAAGCTATGTGGAAGCTGCCCGAGCAACTGAGCGGCGGAGAGCTGGTGAGAGCATCTTTAGCCATTATCCTGGCGGCCAGGCCCAAGATCCTGATTCTGGACGAGCCCTTCGGTGATATCGACCCCATCACCATGCGTGAGGTCTCTAACGCCATTAAGAAGATCAATGCAGAATTAGGCACCACCATAATCCTGGTCAGCCACCATGTTGATTTCGTCAAGGAGATCTCCCACCGGGCCATGCTCATTGAGAACGGAGCCATTGCAGCAGATGGAGACCCGGCAACGGTCTGTAACGCCTTCCTGGCCTCCTGCCATGCTCCCTATCTGAAGTATCTGGAAGAGCGCTATGCAATTCATGGATGATAGGGAATGGACGAGCAAGTAGAGGAGATTTACCGGCAACTGGCAGATCAGATAACACCGGAGGATTTCCAGGCAAGAGTTGAGGAGAAGGTGGCCCTCATGGCGGGGCTATGCGACTCCGAGATTCGCGAGTTTCCCCGTTCCGACGGATCTCTGGGAAGGGTCGCCAACCTGACGCTGGCCGACGAGACGGGATCTGTGCGTGTGGCTCTCTGGGATGAGACGGTGGAGCTGGTCCGCTCCGGAGATCTGAAGGTCGATCAGTGCCTCAAGGTGAGGGGTCTGGCCAAAGAGGGCTACGCGGGAACTGAGGTTACCTTAGGCAGAAGCGGGGGCATCGAGGAGGTGGACCTGGACATAATGCCCAGGACAAAGCCTTATAAAATCGCGGAGATCAAGAGCGACATGGGCGAGATCTCCTTACTGGGCGTCGTTGTGGATCCGGGCGAGACCAGGGAGTTCCTGCGTAGAGACGGAGGCAAAGGACAGGTTCGCACAGTGCTTTTGGGAGACGAGACCGGCAAGATCAGGCTTACCCTCTGGGATGAGCAGGCGGCAATGGTGCTGGAGAAGGGCGAGACAATAGAGGTCATGAACGGCTCATGCCGGGAGAGATACGGATTGCTGGAGATTCAGACGGGAAACTACAGCACAGTGCGAAAGAGCGATAAAAAAGTTTTGTTCTCCGAGAAGATGACGCCCATTGCCGACCTCAAGCAGGGCATGCTCTGCAGCGTCTGTGGCTTTGTGACGGGTCTGGGAGAGGTGCGGGAGTTTCAAAGAGATGACGGAAAAGCCGGTAGAGTGGCCAATATCTACATCTCCGATGAGACGGGCCGCATCAAAGTGGCTCTTTGGGCCGAGCATGTAGATCTCTTGCGAGCCATGGATCTGGGCTACAGAGCGGTACTGATCGATGCCCTGGCCAAGAGCGGCTGGAACGAGGAACTGGAGCTTTCCTGCGGATGGCGCACCAGGATTACTTTCGCTCCGCCTGGATAACGTTGTTAAAGAAGATAATTCTAAGGAACTGGAACGATGCCGACAAAATTACTGGAAGATCTGCCGGGTGTGGGTCCGGCCACTGCGGAAAAGCTGCGCGAGGCTGGCTTTAGCTCCGTGGAAGCTATAGCTGTTGCCTCTCCGGGCGAGCTGGTGGCCGCGGCGGAGGTAGGCGAAGCAACTGCGGCCAAGATCATTGCCGGGGCCCGGGAAGCGGCCGATGTGGGCGGCTTTGAGACGGGAGACCGAATCTTAGAGCGCAGAAAGCTGGTGGGCAAGGTCACTACCAGCAGCAAGAGCTTCAATGAACTTTTGGGCGGGGGGATGGAGACTCAGTCCATAGTGGAGCTATACGGAGAGTTTGGCTCGGGCAAGACGCAAGTGGCCCACCAGCTGGCCATAAACGTGCAACTTCCAAAGGAAATGGGCGGCCTGAACGGCTCGGCCGTAATAATTGACACCGAGAACACCTTCCGGCCGGAGCGCATTGCTCAGATGGTGAAGGGCCTGCCCCCCGCGCCGGACGGCCAGGAGCGCGACCCGGCTGATTTTTTAAAGAACATCAGCGTGGCCAGGGCCTTCAACTCCAATCACCAGATCCTTCTGGCAGAGAGCGCCATGGACCTGGCTGAGAAGGTCAGGGACTCGGAGCGGCCTGTGCGCCTGCTCATCGTGGACTCGGTGACGGCGCACTTTCGCGCCGAGTACGTAGGGCGCGGCACACTCGCCAACCGCCAGCAGAAGCTGAATAAGCACCTGCACGACCTGATGCGCTTTGGCGATCTGAACAATGCCCTGATTCTGGTGACCAATCAGGTCATGAGCAAGCCGGACACCTTCTTTGGCGATCCCACCAAGCCCGTAGGCGGGCACGTGCTGGGGCATACGTCCACTTTCCGATTGTACCTGCGAAAATCCAAAGGGGAAAAGCGCATTGCCAGACTGGTGGACTCGCCCAACCTGCCGGACGGCGAAGCGGTCTTCACAGTGACCATGGAAGGGATAAAGGATTAAAGGGTGAATGGTGATAAGGGCATCTTAGAAGGGATCGATACAGAAGCCCCATCACCCAATACCACATACGTACATCAGATATATATTTCTTTTGTTATGCCGATGGTCGCGACATATTGCGGCCTAATGGCATACGTGGAGAGCCGGGCATTGGAATCTGCACTTGTGAGTAGTTGGGAGATCCGGGTAAAGGAGGGAGAATAAAACAGTATGATGCCGCGGATCGCCGCCTTCCCGTTCTATTCACAATAGATATAGATGATTGCGATAATCTATTGCGGATAACTCTGTGAGCAGTGGCTAATGTAATCTCATTTCGTCCCAGCGAATCGTTTGATAGTCTCCCTTTTGCGCTGCCACCTGCGAGCCTCTCTCGCTTTGTCCTCCTCCAATATAGCCATCCGCCCTGACTTATTCACCAATTCATTCTTTTTCTTCTCGGTTTGATCTATGCTCGGTTGATCGGTGCTTGGTTGATCCATGCTCATTTCACCTGAAAACAGAAAATACTCAATCTTTAAATGGGGATGAATCTATTTAAAGGAATCGTTCCACCCAAAGCTTTAATCTCACCTCCCCCTTTTCATCTCACCATGAACTTCGGTCGGCTCTTCAAGTCCAAACCCACACCCCGCATTGCCAGCAGCCCGCCCTTCAACTACCTTGATCTTCGCAGCAAACCATTTTACATCGTGGCCTCGGTCGAGGTGGGCAATACCACCACCAAATGCATTCTCACCGCCACGGACATGAACACCGGCAAGACCTACATCGTCAATAAGACTGTGAAGATGACAAGAGACGTGCGCCGGCCCAAAGCCGGGGAGGAGGTATTCGCCCATACCATCAACGGCACCCCTCTTACCAGAGAGTCTATTTCCGAACTGGTGAAAAACACCCTCATTGAGAGCCACGATCGGGCCCGCCTTGACATCAAGACCGATCTGCACTTCGTGGTGCGCTCCACGGGCGTGGTGGCCGAGCTGGATTCCCCAGACCAGGTGGGCGCCTTCATTCAGGCCCTGGCCAAAGGCTGTCTCGATGCCGGCGTTCCGCCCAGGCTCATGACCCCCGCCATGAGCATCCACAACATCCTGGAAAAATTCAAGCGCTACACCATGATTGAGAAGGTGATCTTCATGGGCGCCGTAGCATCCTGCTTTCCCCCGCAGGGCTCTACTGGCGTGGAGGTGGTGGCCAATGAGATGGAAGGCGAGCTGGCCACGGCCGGCATAAAAGAGGGCAGTCGCTGGACGGATGTGGACTTCAGGAATCCCTGCCTCTCCATGGACTTCGGCACTACGCTGGACGGCAGGGTGACGAGCGGTGATCTTCCCTATGCCTATACCATAGGCAATCTTCTCGGCCTGGCCGGGGCCATTCCCGATGCCGTTGTCCAGGGAACGGGGCTGGTGGACAAGATGACCGGAGCCACACTGGACATCTTTGACGGCAAGACCAGGCCCGATTACGGCAAAGAGGCGCAGCAGTACGCGGACCGGATCGACGAGCTGGTAGTAATAGAGAAGGTTCCGGCCAGCCGCAGCAAATACGGTCTGGTGCCCGTGTGCCCGCAGGCTGCGGCCCAGAATAACGTGGTTCTCATCGGCTGCGATGTGGGTGTGAACGGCAGCGACCTCTCAAAACTCTCCCAAATTGGAGACGATCTTTACAAATCCAGGAACTTGAAGATCCTTTTCGGCACCCTGGACATAGCCATGGCCCGCGTGGCCGGCCGGCTGGTGCAGGTGGGTGTCGAGGAAGGAGTAGTCACCAGGAATACGGCCCTGGGAGTGACCGGGCGGGCGGGGATCAGTGGCGGCAAGCCCGCCCTTATTTTGGAGGAGATAGAGAAGCTGGGTCTCTACGAGCAAGTGGAGAAAAATGTGGTCTTCGTGGACGACGGCCTGGCGCGGGGCGCGGCTGTCATGGCCCGCTGCATGAACTCCATGGGCACACCCAAAAACCCGCTGGGGGGTCTACGGGGCGGCAGGTGCATCCTCAAGGAGAGAATGGAATATGAGTCGCGCAAAGGCGCTGCGCCCGTGCCCCAGCAGGCGCGACCGGATAAGGACACACAGGCTTATTTCGTGGGAGGCCACAAGAGAGCATAAAGATGCCAAAGAGAAACGGCCCTCTGCCCGCGGAGGGAAAGGAGACAGTCATATCGGTCCAGGCCATCGTCCGGCGAGAGGAGATGCTCTGGACCGCCCATGAGCCTGCGGAAGCGAAGGCCTTTCCGCCCTGTATCAAGGGCATAATCGCCAAGGTTGCCGGCGACTACGGCAAGCACAGGACCGCCGCGATACTGGCCGCATTCCTGGGACAGGCAGGCCTGCACCGGCAGGAGGCATTGCATCTCTGGTCGGAAGTAGCCGCTGTCGAGGAACGGATATTTGAGGAGTGGTTTAGAAAGATGCACTGCCCCAAATGCCGGGCCATGCAGCGGCAGAGCAAAGGCTACCCCGACCTGGGCATTGCCGACCTGGGGCTGTGCCGGCCGGATGAGGCATGCCAGAAGTTCGAGAGTCCGGTGGAGTATGCCTGCTATATACGCTCGGATGAAGATCGAGAGAAGGGCACTCTTTTGCATATCAAAACCCAGTACAGGGTCCGAATCTTTGATTGGTCAACGGGCCGTGAGGGAGAGATCGAGCTGTCCGAAAGGGAAAAAGAGGAGCTTGAGGCACTGCTGGCGGAAAAGTCCGGGCAAAGCGAAAAAATCCTCGTCTATGCAAGAGTTCGGGTCAGGGGAAAGCTGAAACCCAGATTCATCCTGCGGGATTGGGAAGGACCGCGCCGGCAGATGCTCTCGGATATTCTTTGACGAATCTTATGCAGTCTTGACCAAAAATTTAACTCCCAGGATTGCGAAGGACGAGTATCGCTGACCGCGGGTCAGCGAGAGTTTCGACGAGAGGAAGGCTGAAGCTCCTGGCAAATCTTCCAGCAGATGTATCTATCAGAGCTATTCATTATTAATACTCATGGGCAATGACATCATCGACCGTACGCAGACTGAGGAAGAGTTGCGTAAAGCCTTGCAAGCCGCGCAAGCCCGTAACGCCCAGTACGAGCAGGCAGTTTCGATGATATCTGAATAACGACGAATGACAACCTGTAGAGATCTGTTAGAATTTGATCGTGCTGATGAGATTCGCAGTAAGTTAAACGAGCTGGATATAGTCATAGAGGATGCAGAGGCTGGCGGAGGAAAATATACCTTTAGAGGGTCGATAGCCCAAAAAATTATCCATCCAGGAGGCGAGGCGTTAGGGCGCCGGATGGATCTCAAATCCTTTTTGGTTTAAAGCAGGTGCAGTCAAAGATCGATTCTGCACTATGGCCAATTTTATCCCGAGGAGTCATCTCCTCCCACCCGTTAGAACAGCATGGCAACCATTTATCGTCTTCCAGCTTTTGCTGAGTATGATTGGACGCCATTCTGATTTTTCTGATTATATTATAGTCG
>JAPKYC010000155.1 GCA_026394505.1 Methanothrix sp. | reverse complement strand
TGGCGCTCGGTCAGCTGTCCCTCCGCTAACATTCTGGCGATCACGGTATTGGCCGCCAGGGCTGAACCCAGGCTGATGACAAAGGTTGAGGCCGACACGGCAGGCAGGTGCGATATGGAAATGAGCGGCCTGGCTAGATGGGTGATGCGCGAGAATGCATTCATCTCTACCATGAGGCCGGCGAGAAAGAGCATGATAAAGACGGTTATCATAGTAGAGACGGTATCGTCGAGCGTTTGCAAGAGTAAATCGAGCATTATCAAGTCCTTTCTCTCAAAATCTCTTGGTGGTATTTTATAATTTTCGGTTCTTTTGCTGTGTTGTGTAGTCCCGAAACCTTTGACTTTATATACAGAAGAATAAAGTCGTAAAGCTAACCGATAGGAAGATATGAAATTAAGTCCCTCCACTGTGAAACGTGTCTGGATGCACTGGACGAAAACCAAGATGCATGTGAACCGCAACAAATCGAAGCGCAGAAAACCCTGGATCAGGTGCGAACGCAAGCACAGCCTGTCCATGGTGCATCTGGATTTGAATCGGATGGAGACTGAATTAAATGGTTGATAAAGAATGTAATTTGCGGGCCGTAGTATATAAAGTCCAAACATTCGGGACTACACATTATAACTGTAGAACATAAGAACAAATAAAAGGAGGAAATTCATGAATTCAAACAGAAAAACAGCAATAATTGTGGGAGCATTGTATATTCTTGGGACGGTTGCAGGCATATTAGGTGAAGTTTTTGGACCTAATCTAGATGCTCCAGATTATCTGGCCAATCTTTCAGCGAATGAAAACCAGGTGTTGATAAGAGCGATGCTTGATTTTACTATGGCTGTCCTAACTGTTGGTATATCAATTTATTTGTATCCAATCTTAAAAAAGCATAATGAAGCCTTAGCTCTTGGGCACGTTGTTTTCAGGACTATTGAGACCGTATTCTTTACTGTTTGTGCAATCAGTCTGCTAACACTATTGACATTAAGTCAGGAATTTGTAATAGCAGGAACTCCGGATGCTTCCTATTTTCAAACCTTAGCCACTTCATTGCTGGCAGTACATGAATGGGCGGGAGGTGTGTTTGCAACTATCGTTTTTAGTCTAAGTGCTCTGATGTTAAATTATATATTATATCGATCAAAACTTCTTCCTCGATGGTTATCAGGGTGGGGTCTTATTGGAGCCGCATTTTACTTAGGATCAGGCTTTTTACCTCTGTTCGGCCATGATCCACGCTCGACGATCTATCTCCTTATGGAAGTTCCATTATTCCTACAAGAAATGGTTCTTGCGGTATGGCTGATAGTAAAAGGATTCAATTTGGTCAACACCGCAGGTTCTTTGATGGCCAAATAGAGAGATTTAAATCCGGCAAGGTTGCAGGTAACATAAGATTATGGGATCCTTTTCGCCTCGCATGGCCGCCCGGGCGCTCTGGCAAATGAGGGTTTTAAGGAGGCCCTTTGTGCTCTCTCACGGCATAAATGCCCGCTGCAACCTGAGCTGCCGCTTTTGCGAATACTGGAGGCACCCAGGCCGGGAGATGAGCACGCCGGCGATCCTGCAAATGCTGGATGAGGCGCATGACTTCGGCATAGGCGTTTACAATGCCTGGACGGTCGAGCCGCTGCTGCGAGAGGATCTGCCCGAAATTCTGCGGCACGCCAAGTCCCTGGGGCTAGTCACCTCGCTCATAACCAACGGCCTGCTCCTGCGACGGAGAGCCGGGGAGCTTGCCGATCTTGACCTGCTCTCCGTCTCCGTGGACGGCATAAAGAGCTACCAAGATCTGCGGGGCATCGATCTGGCGGACGTCTTGGGGGGCATCCGGGCAGCGCAGCAGGCAGGCCACGAGATTCTCATGAACTGCGTCATATCCGGCAAAAATGTGGGTGAGCTGGAGGATCTGGTGCACCTGGCCAAGTCACTGGGGTGCTGGATATCTTTTGAGCCCATGCATGAGTCCTTCGCCATCGAGGAGAAGGTGTGGGGCTCTTTGAGGATACGCGATATTCCTGCATACGAGACGGCGTTGGATCGTCTGATGGAGCTGAAAAGAAGCGGAGCGCCTATCATCAACTCCCTGACCTACCTGAATATGATAAAAGACCTGGAGCCGAGATTCAATTGCCATGCCGGGGATATCATTTTGCATGTGGCAGCGGACGGCACAGTTGAGAACTGCCGGGTGCATCAGGAGCCGCTGGGCAATGTCTCAGAAGGCCTGGCAAAGGTGTGGGAATCATCCAGCGAGAGGCGAAAGGAGACGGCGAAGTCCTGCCAGAAGTGCCTGTTCTTCGGGTATGTGGAGAACAGCCTGCTCTACGAGTTTGTTCCCGAGGTTATGAGGCATTACCAGTGGATGTAGAAAATAATTTAAATGATCGGGTCAACTGAAGTCCCGTGACCGTCTTTAGAGCTTATGATGTTCGCGGTGTCTACGGCACCGATCTCACAAAGGATCTGGTCCGGCGCGTGGGCCTTTCCTTCGGATCTTTTGCCGGAGGGGGCAGGGTCTCTTTGGGCAGGGATACGCGAATCAGCGGCCCATCTCTGCAAAAGGCTTTCCTGGAAGGCGTTCTGACTACAGGCTGCCAGGTGTATAGCTATGGCATCATTCCCATTGCCGTTTTAAGCTACATCACCAGCAAAATGGGCCTGAAAGCCGCGGCCTACATTTCTGCCTCCCATAATCCTCCTGAGTACAATGGCGTGCGGTTTAGAACCGGCGAGGGCTACGGGCTGCTCTACCAGCAGTCGTCCATTATGAAATTCTATCGTGAAGGCGGCTTTCTCTCCGGAAAGGGAAGTGTAGAGGATTGTTCTCCTGCAGAGGCCATTGATGAGTACCGCCGTTATGTGGCAGAGAAGCTGCACTTAGATCGTCCACTCAAATCTGTTCTGGACATGGGCAACGGCTCGGCCTGCACCATGGCTTCCTTTTATCGCAATCTGGGCCTGGACTGCTCTGTGCTAAACGGCATCATGGACGGGCTTTTCCCAGGCCGCGGCCCGTCTCCCAATGAAGAGTCCTTGCAGCCCGCCTGCCAAGAGGTAGTGAAAAAACAGGCGGATTTTGGGGTGGGCTTTGATCCTGATGCAGACAGGGGGATCATCATCGACGACCTGGGACGGGTAATGCCGCCGGAGAAGGTGGCCATCATCATCGCCCGTAGAAGGTACAAAAGCGGCGATCTGGTCATCTCCGGCTTTGACTGCTCCATGATGCTGGAGCGCGAACTGCAAAAAGACGGCATCAGGGTATTACGGGAGAGGGTGGGCGATGTCTTCGTGGCCAACCGGGTAAAGAATGAGTGCGCAGTGCTGGGCGTTGAGCGCAGCGGCCACTTCTTCCTTCCCGAGTTCCAGTATTCGGACGATCCCTTCGCCATGAGCCTGGCCATTGCCGAGATCATCTCAAAAGGTGAGAAGCTCTCGGCGCTCGCGGACAAGATACCGGACTATCCCTACAAGCAGATCAGCATCCGGCTCAGCGAAGATCCGGCTGGCGTTATGCTCCGGCTGAAGGATGCGCTCGCCAGAATGGAACCGGACACCCTGGACGGTCTGAAGGTCACCACCGATTCCTACAGCGTTCTCATCCGGCCCAGCAATACCGAGCCCATCTTAAGGCTTTACATCGAGACTGCGGCAGGCGACATGAATAGCCTGGAGGAGCGCTACGTTGGGATCATCCGCCGGGCCATGAAAGCATAAGCAAGCTATTTAATCCGCCTCATCCCTTCAACTGATAACCATTGTACAGAGCTGATCTATGCGTGAGCTACAAAGACGTCTGCGTTCTCATCCCCACCATCAATGAAGAGGAGTCAATCGTGCCGGTCATCCGGGAATTCATAGCCCTGGGCTTCGAAAACATCCTGGTGGCGGACGGCCACAGCAGCGACGCAACCGTTGCCAGAGCCAGAGCCGCAGGCGCGCGCATCTTCATCCAGTCCGGCTGCGGCAAGGGAAAGGCCCTAAAAGAGGTCTTCGAAGAGATCGAAGAGGAGTATATCCTTCTCATTGACGGGGACGGCACCTACCTTCCCGCCGACGCCGCAAGCGTCCTGGAGCCGGTTCTGAGGGGAAAGGCAGACCACGTCGTAGGAAACCGGCTGGGCAATGTGCAGGGAGGAGCCTTAAAGCGCCTGAACATGTTCGGCAATAAGATGATCAACCGCTTTTTCGCCACCATCTATCGCGTTCATTTAACCGACATTTTGTCCGGCTACCGGGCGTTCACCAGGGAAGGCATACGCCGGCTGGACCTTTCTACGCCGGGCTTTGAGATCGAGTCGGAGATAACCATTGAGAGCGTGAAGAAGGGCCTGCGCATCATCGAGGTGCCCATTACCTACCTGCCCCGCCCGACCGGCACCAAGACCAAGCTGCATCCTTTCCGGGACGGCCTCAAGATCATTCTCACCATCTTTCGCATGGCCAAGACCGAAAATCCCATGTTCTACTTCGGCCTGATCGGCTCATTCTTTGGCGCCGCCGGCTTTCTTATCGGCCTTTATGTGGCCCGGGACTGGCTTTACGGACGCATCGAGCACATTCCCCTCACCATCCTGACGGCCATACTGATTATCGTTGGCTTCCAGTTATTTTTAATAGGCATGCAGGGAGACATGATGGCATCTATGCACCGGGAGATGATCCGGGAGATGCATAGAAGGAAATAACGGTTTCTAAGTCACCCATGATTGTCGCCCCGATGAGGGGGCACGTGCACCAAATTTACACCCCCTCCCCGGCGATCTCATCGTCGCATATCATCTCAGATCGGTCCAGCCCCCATTCCGGCGGCATCCAGCCGGCCTCGGCGCGGGCCGTCGCCTCGCCCACCGTCACCGTGGCACTGGCCGCCGCCGATGCCCCGCCCGATCCGTCCAGGGCATGGGCCTCCACCAGGGCCGTGTTCACGAACCTGCCGTTTTGCGCGGCCTGGGCCCGGTATTCTATGAACCGGCTCTCACCGGCCGGGATGGCCGCCGTCACCCAGACCAGATTCTGCCCTAGCACCTGGGGCTGTGCCGAGGCATTCAAGAGCTGCAGGTCCACGGCGCACCCTACAGCAAGCTGCGGGTATTACGTTTAAAATAAAATAATAATTATTTTTAGGCGGCCCAGTTCGGACGTAGGTTCGTCCCTTTTTTGTGTCGGCGGCAATCTATCACTCGTGTCATCGATAGTTACTTTTTTTATCTCAGGTAATTTTCCCCCTCTTGGACCCCTCTCTTCATACTCACCGGTCTTTTTAGCTATCTCGCCAGACTTTCGCGTTTTTGCCATATTCTCACCTCACTATCCTCGACAGCATGCCGGGAAAATGAGATATGGCTTTCTTAAATACACCAAATAAACTGTAATGAGGCGTGAAGGTCATTAAAGGTTTCGCTTTTACCATTTCTTGGAAAAGAACAATTCTCCTAATAACGCTAGAAAGAGATAAATAGAGTGTGATTTGAAATTGGTTTAGGGGATTCGATAAATATGCCGTCTGATGAGTACTTTGAAATTGGATATCATACAGATCGCTTCTTTGAGCTTGAGGAAGATTTAATAAAATTTCTTAGGTTCATGCCTTTGGAGATACATAATTCTTCAGAGAAAAGGGAAAGAGTTAGATCTCCTTATCTAGCTGATTTATTAATACGTATTGGCAGCAATATCGATATCTTTTTTCGAAAATTAATATTATCTTATTATATTGATATTGATAATGAAAGAAAGATCCAAAAAAGAAACTATCTATCCTTCAATGACTATAAAAAATTAGATGAAAAATTCTTAAAAAGAGGAACGAAATTATCCGGATGCAACATTAAAATAATTCAGACAGGTGAATATTTAAATCCATTTAAAAATTGGAATATTGAAACTCCAACTTGGTGGACAAGCTATAATCATGTTAAGCATGAAGCTTTAATCGAGGAAGCTAACTTAGATAATATAATGCAATCTTTAGCGGCTTTCTTTTTGCTAATCTGCTTTAAGAAAAATTCAGCCAAGCTTGTCCAGTACAATTATCTTTGCGTTCTACCCCAATTTAGAAATGAAATACTATCAGAATCGAAAGAAGAGCTGATACATGACATAATAACAAAAATATTTATATCTCCTGTTAAATCTTAGCTTTCTTGTCTTGAGCTACCAGGAAAATAAGATATAGCTTTCGTTACAAAAGCCTCTTTTGCATCTGCAATGAGGAACACCACGATGCTCGTGCGGCCTGTCGCGTATCTCGAATGCGCTCGTGCTCGTCCGTTGGCCGCAGTTCAATCGAGCAGGATCGCCACATTTGCAGATCACAGACGAATGCTCATGGTTGACCAATTCATGTGTGTTTCTCTCTTGCTTCTGCGGCAAAATCGTGTGCTAAGCCCACGACACCGGAGCATAAAGACAAAAAGTTGATTTTGGAATGTCACGCGCAGGGCAGGTATCCGCTCTCGCACATGTGATCCTTGGCCACAATGATCTTCTCTTCAATGGAAAAGTTGCCCACGAACATGTGATTGATGCGCGACACCTCGTCCTTTATGTCGCCTGTCTCCGGGTCCAGCACCAGGTAGCCGATACGGCCAATGCCGATGAAGTCTGCATCTATGGTCATCTCCGTAAGATTGGGCAGCGCCAACAATTGCATCCTGGTAGAGAGACGGGTGGCATCGGTAAACTGCTTGGTTGCACTCATATTCATGGGAATGTTTTGCAGACTGGTGCTCTCCCGAAACTTCTGGTCGTAGGCGAAAAGATGGGCATTGGGATTGCTCTTGCTGCCGATCTCCATCACATAATGCTCGGCATAGGCCGGGCTCATGAGAATAAGGACAATG
>JAPKYC010000069.1 GCA_026394505.1 Methanothrix sp. | reverse complement strand
GAGCACCGCCAAAAAGCTTTCGTAATCGTGCTCGTAGTAGCCCTGCAGCTTTGTCTTGGGCGTGAGGTCCTCCACTTTGGCCCCCAGGTAGCTCTCCAGCCAGCCCAGGAAGCCCTTGACCTCCGTTTGCTTCTGCTTGTTCATATCCAGCATCCTCTCCGCCAGGAAGGCCAGTAGGTCGTGCACCACATCCGATTTCTCCTGTTCGGTGATGAAATTGCCAGCCTCGTCTTTGGGCAGGCAGGCATCCACCTGGGCCAGGATCTCGGAGAATTTGCCGTCGGCGTAGAGCTGCTGCAGCTCCGTCCCCAGGCGGGCACGCTCGGGCGCGGGGGTGGTGAAGGAGATGCGGCGGATGGGAAGGCGAATCACATCTTGTGAGAACCAGCGCATTCGTCCTCCTTTATCTGCATCACCTAGCACCGAAGCAGTCCTTTTGTAGTAATTAAATAGCAGCCTGGAATTTAGCAAACTTAATAAATAAATATCTTCTGTAGGAATAAAATAGGCAGTATTAGTAAGAAACAATCCATCACGATCCAGAGTCATTCTGCTTTCTTTGGCAATATCTGGATAGACTATCTTAGGATTCTTAAGTGCATCATAGTAATCGCAAGCGCGAAGCTCATAATAGTCGTTGCCTTTGTCCCATCGTTTTTCAAGCTTTTCTTTGAACGAATCCAGGTAACCTCTAATTGCGGGATATTTATCGAGATCAATTCCAGAATACGTCCAAATTATATATTTATATTTGTAATTTGTCTCGTATTTTCTTATGTCGTCTCCAACTATGATTGGTTTGAGGATTTCTTCACTTTTTGGATCTTTGCGAACGAATTCGTCTCGTATTGATTTATCGATTATGAATACTTGATTAAGCCCTGTGAGAATTCCGCGCTTTATTGTACCTTTTGTGTATTCCCCCAAGGGTAAGCTGATCTTACTCAATTTCTCCATTATTCCAGATTCGTCATTCTTTGCCAGAGACCAGTTCTCACCTTCAAAAGCACTTGTCGAAAGGCTCAATCCCTGTGATGCTACAAGAGAGTCTAGCGATTTAAACTCAAGAGATGCAACCTTGGTGTAGATTGTAATAGATGCTGGTGTAGGTTTTGCTTTCATGGTCAAATAGATTGCAGGAAATGTGGCTGCTTCTGGAAAGACTGGAAGCTCCCCAAAATCGATTATCTGAGTTAAGTAAGTGCCTTCTCGAAGGTAATTCCTCAATGGTTTGCCATAATTTGAACGCATGAATTTATTGCTAGATATAAATCCGAAGGTTCCGCCATTTCTGAGAACTTCATGCCCACGCTCAAAGAAATAGACGTAGAGATCCGCAATGCTGTGATAAACTTTAAACTTGCTCTCGAAGTATCGCTTGTCCTCGCCTAATCGTTCCTGCCTCACATACGGCGGATTGCCGATCACCACATCAAACCCACATCCTTCCCCCTGGAACGCCTCCGGAAACTCCAGCTCCCAGTGGAAGAACCGCTTCTCCCCTGCCAGGGCCTGCGCCCTTCTGAACCACTCCCGCTCCCGAAGGCCGGCCCAGTCCGGAAACTTCTCCGGGCTCAGGTGGTTTTGCAGCTCATAGTAATCGTCATCACTCACTTTGTTCCCAAAGAAGGTGGATAGCCAGACATTAGAAAGCTCGTTCAGCCTACGGGAGAGCTCCGATTCCTTGATCTGGCGGAACTGATCCTCTTTCCACTTGACCATCTGCAAATTGTCGTCCGGCAGCGCCGCCATGAGGCTGTACCTTTTGAGCAGCCCCTCCGTGTGGCTCTTCAGCCCAAAACTCCAGAGCGGCGTCTGCTCCTTCTCTCCGCCCGGCAAGGTGGCAAGCTTCTCCAACTCTGCACCGATGAGGCTGTTTCCGCATCTCAGGTGGTGGTCCAAGAAGCTCAGCGGCTTGTTGGAGGCAACTGTGGTAAACCACAGCGATAATTTGGCCAGCTCCACGGCCATGGGGTTGAGGTCAACGCCGTAGATGCAGTTCCTGACCACTTCCCGGCGCGCCCAATGAATGTCGTTCTCCGCAATTTCTTCCGATTCCAGCTCCTCATGTCTGGCTATCTCTTTGGCATGAATAATCTCCCTGGCAATGTAATCCGTGGCTTCCACCAGGAAATGACCCGACCCCATGGCCGGATCGAGGACCTTTATGGAGAGCAGCTTCTTGAGAAGATCCTTGCGCAGCTCCTCAGACCAAATGGCTTCCCACATCATCGGATCGATCAGCGGTGCGAGAGTGTTTTTCACCAGGTGCTTCACGATATATTCCGGTGTATAGAAGGATCCTGTGGCCTTTCTCTCCCCCTTATCTGTCACCAAATACAGGCCGCCTGCCTCCACGCTGTCTGTGAATTTCTTGCCGGCTCCGCCCGCCGGCAACCAGACCTCCTTGCCTTTTTCTTTAACGGCCACCATTCGCACCTCAGCCAGGTGCAGCTTGTACTCAAGAATGCCTTCATAGATCGATCCCAGGTGTCGAACGCCCAGGGACGAATAATCAACGAAAACCATTTTTCCCTCGCCTGGGGAGCGCGCCAGGAGGTCAATGGCTTCTGCCAGATATGAGTTTCCGATCTTCTTTTGAGTGAGAAAAGAATTTTTCAAGGGATCAAAGAGCCCGCCATTGTATGCCGGTATGTAGAACTCTTCCTTGGGATAGCCGAAGGCTTCACTACCATCGTTTATGAGGCGGAACAGGTCCTTTAATCCTTCCCAGTAAGTAGATCTGACCGCCAGCATTGTCTCGCCCTGATCCATCTTTTCGGAGATTTCTTCCTTAAGCTTGCGAAGACTCATTTCCTGGTAGTGTTTGTTGTCGGTGTTGAGGAGCTTCCTGCTCTCGGCATAAAAGATGAACAGCAAACGGTAGAGCAGGCGCATGGAGTTATCCTGCACATCTCTTATGTCTTCCAACGCATGGGACAACGAATTCGATTGCTCTGCATAAAAGCCCTCAGCCAGGACCTTCATTGCTTTGTAGACATTCTCTTGCAGATCATTTCCAATCTTCTGGGCGTATGCTGCGCTCTCCTCTCTGACTCGATCCAGAAAAGATGTGCCGAGCGGGACCTGGGGGAAAGCTGCAAGCCGGAAGAAGAGATAAAAATACTTGAACAAAGTGATATCGCCGCTCTCCTCGATCCTGTTGATCAGCTCAGGGAGGTTTACCTCATAGTAACAGTCCATCTTGACGCTGGTGTCTTCGTGGTAAAGCCTCCAC
>JAPKYC010000061.1 GCA_026394505.1 Methanothrix sp. | reverse complement strand
GATTCCGGCGGCTTTCAGGCCTTTTCTTTAGGCTTTGCCAGAGAGCATAACATCAGAAAGATCGTCAATATATTCACGCAAGATTTCAGGAAAAAATACGATGATATGGAGAAAGGGGGCGCGAGAGGCATAGGATACAGGGAAAACGAAAGAGGAAGGCCGAAGGCGGCGAAGAAGGAGAATTTGACTAAGATCACTGATGAGGGCATCTCCTTCAAGTCCCTTGCCGACGGAGCCTGGCATTTTTTAAATGCGGAAAAGTCGATGAAGATTCAGTCCAATCTCGGAACGGACATCATCATGGCCTTTGACGAATGCACTTCACCCCTCTCAGATTACGATTACACCAGGAAAGCCATGCTAAGAACCCATAATTGGGCGGAAGAGTCCATTCGATACCATGATAAAAATCAAGCTCTCTACGGCATAATCCAGGGCGGTTGGTTCGAGGACTTGAGGCGGGAAAGCACACAGGCCATCTCTGCAAAGCCTTTTGACGGCACCGCCATTGGGGGCTCGTTGGGGAACAGCAAGCAGGATATGCATCAGGTTTTGGACTGGACCGTTCCCAGACTGGATGACGATCGGCCGCGCCATCTCTTAGGCATAGGCGAGATCGATGACATATTTGAATGCGTGGCCCGAGGAATAGATACCTTCGACTGCGTCTCTCCCACCAGAATCGCTCGCCGAGGAAGCCTCCTGCTCTCGCCTCAGGCGGGTGGATCGCAGGAGAACAAGTTCCACATAAATATCAAAACAGCGAAATTCAAAGAGGACGAGCAGCCCGCTGATCCCAACTGCTCCTGCTCGACCTGCCGCACCTACTCGCGAGCCTACCTTCGCCATCTTTATGTCTCCAGGGAGCTGTCCTATTTCCGTCTGGCCACGCTTCATAATCTCCATTTTATGCTCCGCTTCATGGAAGAGATCAGGGAAAGCATACGAACCGGGACATTTGCGGAACTGAAAGAAAAATGGCTGAGAAAGATTTAGATATGCGGAAAAGATCCGGGGGCCAGGGCGAGTATGAGGACCAGAGGACGTTGAGAGCCGACGCCAGCAGGCCCAAGGGCGGCAAATTAGGGATCGATCGGACTCAGGCCACCATAATTCTCACTGGCCTTTATCTCTTCTTCTCTTTGGCCGGCAACATCGCCGCCACCAAGGTCACCTACTTCGGCGGCCTGGTCATGGATGCCGGCTTCATCTACTCTCTCACCTTCACCTGGCGCGACCTGATCCATAAGCAGCTCGGAGAGAAGGCGGCCGTTACCACCATCTGGCTGTCGGCAGCCGTCAACCTGCTCGCGGCTCTTTATTTTCAATTGGTGGTCCTGCTGCCGGCGCAGACCGATTGGGCGAACGGCGGGGGGCAGATTGCCTGGGAATTTCTCTTTTCCCTGCAAATGAGGATTGTACTGGCATCCATCCTGACGGCGCTCATTGCCGAGCTGATTGATACGAAAGTCTATCAACTCTGGACGCGGAGCGGCAGAGAAGAATGGCCGCAATGGACGCGGGTGTTTGCCTCCAATTCCGTCTCCATTCCCGTGGACAGCCTGCTCTTTCCCATCATCGCTTTTGCCGGGGTTGTGGGAGCGGAGGGCTTGCAGCAGATGGTCTGGACCAACATCATCGTTAAAGCGCTAGTTACCATACTGGTCTTCTGGACGATCTACCTGGTGCCGGAAAAGCCGATTTACCTGGAAAAGTGATTGTATATGAAGATAATTCAGATATCTCCCTATTTCCCGCCCCATGTGGGCGGAGTGGAGTATCATGTAAAAGAGCTGGCCGGCGGCCTCGCCAATAGAGGCCATCAGGTTAGCGTTGCCTCCTCTAGCGGAAGATGGACCGGGGAGCTAATTCGCATACCGAGCATCGACTTATTTTATTCTCCTATGCCGATTAAATTTCCCAAACTTGAGGCCGATGTTTACCACAGTCATATCCCTAGCCCTCTCTTTGCCTTCATGCTTCGTAGTGCAACGCCACATGTTGTTACCTACCACAACGATGTGGTTGTCCCGGAAATTATAAATGGGCATGCCCTGCCCCGCCCATTTGCCGCTGCTTTAGAGAGGATTAATGAGTTGCTGGTCCGTCCCGTCCTGGAGGAGGCAGATATAATAATCGCTACCACAAAGAGCTATGCTTTGACCTCTCCCGTTCTGAGAGACTACCATCACAAGCTAAAAATAGTGCCCAATGCAGTGAATGTCTCTCTTTACCCCCAGGTTCGGAAGAAGGAGAATTATGTGCTCTATGCGGGCAGAATGCTCAGTTACAAGGGAGTCGAATCTCTGCTCTTTGCCATGAGCGAGGTGCAAAAGAGTGCGGATCTGGAACTGGTGCTGGTAGGAGACGGCTACGACCGCAACCGCTTGGAGGAGATGGCCAAACGGCTGCATGTTCGGGCAAAGTTCACAGGAAGGTTGGAGCGAAGCATGTTTATAGATACAATCTCCCGAGCTGAAATGCTGGTCTTGCCCACCCAAAATCGCCTGGAGGCCTTCGGCATCGTTCTCCTGGAAGCCATGGCCTGCAAGACGCCAGTCCTCGCCTTTGACACTCCCGGTGTAAACGAGGTGGCAGAGAATGGAGGCATGGTCTACTCCAGCACGGAAGAACTGAGCAAGCTTATCCTGGAGCTTCATGGAAACGAGCCGCGAAGAGCGTGCCTCGGGCAAAGAGGCAGGAAGGCGGTGGAGGAGAAGTACTCATGGAAGAGAGTGCTTGATAGTATGGAATCGATCTATCGCGCCGTCACCTGAAGATGCATTTCCTGCGAAAGGTTGATGGGAAGGAAAATCCATCGAGACGCCTATCAAGATGATAAAACCGGGATGCAAGCAAATTGAAGACAAATGGATCAGAAACATCAAGGATTGTGCATCAATTGAGGGCTTTGGTTCAGGCACGATCGCGGAGACGGAAAATTTGAGCTTTAAGTTTAAGGATGAAAAAGTAAAGGCTGCGTTACTAGCAACTTTTATGAGCCTGGCTTCAATTATTATCATATTAAAATTCACAGAAACCAATGTAAGCTGGAAGATGCTCACTCAGGTCCAGGGACGATTTTTAATCCTGGGGCTTGTTCTGCATATGTTCTCCTGGGTCTTCTATGCCGTCAGGCTCAAGCTCCTAACGTCTCTCGCCGGCCATGAAATAAGTTTTCGCCTCTCGCTTATATCAACACTGGCGTCAAATTTTCTTGCCGCCCTCACTCCCTCTTCCGCCGGAGGTGAGCCTTTGCGCATCAAGATCCTGGCAGACGACGGCATGAGCTACGGTAGTGCAACGGCGGTCGCTGTGGGCGAGCGATTGCTGGACAGTATCTTCTTCGTAGCAGCTCTGGCATTATTTCTCATTTTCTCCGACTTTTTGACCGGCTTCGGCCTGAAGATCGGAGCCTTTTTCTTCGTTCTTTTATTCCTGTTCTTGACATTTCTCTGGCAGCTTGTCAGCCGGCCGGAGAGAATTGCCGGATTTATGTTGTGGCTGAAGAAGAAGACCGGCAACAGACCCATTATCTTCTCTTTGGAGCGTGAGATTTGGCTCTTTCGCGAAGCCGGCATTCAACTGGCCAAAGAGACCCTGCGCCGCACGCCGGTCATGGCAGCACTCACCGCTCTCATCTGGATGTGTGATTTTTTAGTCCCCTCTGCTCTATTGGCGGGCATGGGAGCGGACCCTAAATTCCTTCTCTCCATAACATCTCAGATTATCCTGGCCATAATTGCCATCCTGCCCCTGACTCCGGGAGGCAGCGGCGTAGCCGAGCTATCCATGAGCTATCTTTACTCCATGTTTGTGCCGCCTACGCTACTAGGGCCTCTGGTAATCCTCTGGCGTGTCGTTACCTACTTCTCCAACATTGTAGTGGGGGCGGCCTTTGCCGGAGCATCGATTAACGGCATGAAGAAAAAATAAAATTTTATCCTGTAGCAATGAGCAGCATCAGCAGCACCGACATTCTGACCAGCACGCTGATGCCTGTGGATATTATTACCAGGGAGAGTCCCAGCCTCATGCCGAAGACCGAGGTGTAATTGGGCAGTAGCGACCGGAGAGAGTAGAAGGGAAGCATGAACAGGCTGCCCAGCATGAGGACGATGAGAGCTTTAGTCTCCGATATGCCGCCGTTTTGGATCAGAGGCCCCAGCAGGGCGATGCCGGCCTTGGGACTGGCCACATAAATGGTGAGCGGGATTATCGTCTCCGGGGGAACGCTGCAAAATTGGGCCAGGGGTATGACATCAAACGATTGCAGAATGCCTTCCCGGCTTAAGTACAAAACCAGGAAAGTCATGATGAAGTAGAGCCCTGCGATTCTGAGGAATATGCGGCTCTGTCCTCGCAGGGATTTTTTGGCTGCCTCACTTAAACTTTTTCGTGCCGAAGGAAGGAGCGACGGTAGCGGCGGGGCAGAAGAAACGGATAAATCCGCGGGAAGATAGGCCCGGCCCAGGCCCAGGACCAGTGCCAGTTTTATGAGTCCTGTAGCGATAGAGATAACGGCATAAGCTCCGCCCACATAGATGCCCAGAACCGGAATGACAAAAGCCAGTTGGTAGGTAAAAAGCTCCCGGAAGTAGACGGGAACGCTGTTCATGATGGCACTTAAAAATGCCTGGCGCTCGGTCAGCTGTCCCTCCGCTAACATTCTGGCGATCACGGTATTGGCCGCCAGGGCTGAACCCAGGCTGATGACAAAGGTTGAGGCCGACACGGCAGGCAGGTGCGATATGGAAATGAGCGGCCTGGCTAGATGG
>JAPKYC010000081.1 GCA_026394505.1 Methanothrix sp. | reverse complement strand
TTCCAAAGTCCGCATCTCCGAGTTGTGGCCTCAGACGATGCCGCGCCCTTCGTGGCCAAAGGCGGCAACCTCTTTGCCAAGCACGTTTTAGGCGTGGATGAGGAGATTCGAGCCGGGGAAGAGGTGCTGATTGTGGACGCCCAGGATCAGCTGCTGGCCACGGGAACAGCCGTGCTCGCGCCTGAGGAGATGCTACAGATCAAGCGCGGCATCGCGGTGGCTGCCAGAAAGGCAGCCGAGCACTGATCAGACAGCTCAAATACATTAATTATGAAGATCTCCGATATCGTTCCAAGTCGCTGGTACTATGGGCTGGGAATTTTGATAATAGTAATAGGTGCCGCATATTCCGTATCCGTTTTAATCTCCTCTTTTGGCAATCTGGGAAGTGGTCAGCAATTTGTGACACCCGGCAGCAGTGATCTGTTACTGGCAGAGAGCGGGGAGTACATAATATTCTACGAGAGCCGGGCAGTATTCAAAGGAAAGGTCTACATAACAGGCGAGAGCCTGCCCGATCTTAATATCGAGGTCAAGAACAAGACCACTGGATCAAGAGCGTTCATCTATTCGCCTCTCAAAACAACTTTCTCTTTGGGAGATCGCACTGGTGAATCCATACGGGCTTTCAAAATAGATAAGCCGGGAGTCTACCAGATCTCAGCGAGCTATGCCAGTGGAGACAGTAGCCCGGAAGTGGTGCTGTCTGTGGGAAATGGCTTCTCAGATGGATCTAAGATGTGGAATAATGCCATGCTTTACTTGACATCAATCCTCCTCGGCATGAGTGTAATAATGCTGACTTTTTTCAAGAGGCAAAAGGCACTCAGACGATGCAAAGAAGAGGAAAGCCAAAATCCCGGCACATGAATTTTCCCAGCATATCACTCTCTGCCTAGTGCAGATATGCCTCTGAACCTCTCCACCGCTTCGGCTATGCACTGGGCTACATATTCTACCTCTTCCAGGGTGTTCGAGCGGCCCATGGTGATCCTCAGGGAGCCGTGGCACTGTTCCGGCCTCAGGCCCAAAGAGAGAAGCACGTGGGAGGGCTCCAGCTTGTGAGAGGAGCAGGCCGATCCCGTGGACAGCGCGATTCCTTTGGAGTCAAGGAAGAGTAGCAGCGATTCGCCTTCCACATAGGAAAAGCCGAAATTCAGGCTTCCGGGAAGTCTTCCCTTCATTGTTCCATTGATCCAGGCATCCTTTACATTCTCTAGAACCAGCGTAGCCAGCCGATCGCGAAGCTTTGTCAGCCTCTGCCCTTCGGCTGCCATGCTTTCCTCACACAGCTCCGCTGCTCTGGCCAGGCCCACAATGCCCGCCACGTTCTCCGTTCCCGAGCGCAGGCCTCTTTCGTGCCCACCGCCCTGCAATATGCTCTCCAGTTTTGTGCCCCGGCGAATGTAGAGCGCTCCCACGCCCTTGGGCCCGTAGAGCTTGTGGGCGGAAAGAGAGAGAGAATCGACACCCAGGGCGTTTACATCTGTGGGAATCTTGCCCACGCTCTGCACGGCATCGGTATGCAGGTAAATGTCTCTCTCCGCGGCCAGCCGGCCGATCTCCTCCAGCGGCTGGATGGTTCCTATCTCGTTGTTGGCATGCATGACGGAGAAGAGGATGGTGTCGGGGCGAATGGCCGCCTCAAGAGCTGCCAGGTCCACCAGCCCCTCGCCTGTCACGGGCAGGTAAGTGACGGAAAAGCCCTCTTTCTCCAGTTTGCGGCAGGTTTCCAGGATGGCAGGATGCTCCACGCTGGTAGTGATAATATGTTTGCCCTTCTCTTTATTCCGCCGAGCTATGCCCTTTAGGGCTAAATTATCGGACTCTGTGCCTCCCGAGGTGAAGATGATCTCCTCCGGGTTTGCTGCCAGGAGCTTTGCCACCTTCTCTCGGGATTCTTCCAGAGCCTCTCTTGCCTCCCGGCCAAAGCTGTGCAGGCTGGAGGAATTGCCGAACTTATCGGAAAGGTAAGGCAGCATGGCCTGCAAGACCTCGGGCGCCACGGGAGTGGTGGCGGAGTGGTCCATGTAAATGCGTTTCATCGCTGGGAAATAGGAGATGCTAGGGTAAATAGATGACGAACTTATAAGAAACTATAAGTATGCAGGAAAAGGACGGGAAAATATGAATCTGTCCATCCCGTTATTTTCAACGCCCCTATTGATTGCTGCGGCCCTCATCGCCCTGGGCTTCATAACCTATCTCCTCTCGGCCAGGCTTGGTGTGGTTCTTATGGGCGCCGGCAGCGTGATCATGGGCGTGGTGGTCATATTCGATCTGCCCAACGGCATGGGACTGCAAAGCCTGCTGCTCTTCGGAATAACCGTGCTGGTGGGGGGATGGATGATGTATGTGGGAGTGAAGAATGGGTAATAATATTTGTATGTAGGCCGCGTAATTATTTTCAGCCTTTTCAATGATAATCAGATACTCAGTCATCTTTCCCAATCTCCTTAAGACCACTTTGTTTCAATATGCTATTCAAGGTGCCCCTTGGTACTTTATCGTCCAAACTCCCAGAGATGGTCACCAATCCTCTCTTAAAATGATGCTTGTACTGTCTATGACGGCCTCTTGTTCGATCAAGGAACCATCCATCCTCTTCTACCAGCTTAGGGGCGTTCCTTCGTCCCGAAGACAATGGTACATTCGTGGCCTACGTACCTGCAATTCCGGGTTGCCACGCCTGGGGCCAGACTCCTGGGGAGGCACAAACCGAGCTGATAAACGTCTTCAAAATGATCGAGGAAGAGTACAAAGAAGAAGGACGCATGCTTTCATCAGATGTTGGTGTAAAGGCTACTCATGCCTGCCAAAGCTAGTGTCTAGCTTCCAAAATAACATGGCAATATTTTAAATCCAGGATCGCCAGATTCATCAATGAAAATATGTAGCATGGACCTCTGTACTTAGATTACGCCATTACTCAGTTAATTGTTTCCCCCTCCTCAAGCTGCTCGGACTCAGGATTATGCAAGCCCACATGCGCCGCCGCTGTTTTCACCGCTCCATAAACATCTGTCCAGGAGATCCTTTATCCCCCGTTGCTAAGGAGACCAGATGGGAGTTATTCGTTGGTTCTTACCAAAAAGATTGCGGAGAAAATTATTACCAGGTCAAATATTCTTAAGTCGTCTTTGTGCCTTTGTGGTTGAAACGTTGTTAGCCGCTGGTTATAACCAAATGGCTGACGATACTGCCACCACAGAGACACAGAGCGCACGGAGGACGCACAGAGGAATCTATTACCCACTCGAAACAGCGAGGAAACAAAAAAGTTTAGCGGCGATCCAGCCATTTTTTTAGTGCACGCATGGAGCCGGCGCGATGGGAGATTTGGTTCTTCTCCGCGATCTCCATCTCCCCTAAACTCACCTCGCCCACATAAAAGATGGGGTCATAGCCGAATCCCTTGCTGCCCCGCGCTTCAAAGCCGATCTGCCCGTGCACCTCACCGGAAAACATTACTGCTTCCATGCCCGGCTCGGCATAGGCGACCACCGATTTGAAGTAAGCTAATCGATTCTCCTGGCCCTCCATGAGCCGCAGTAGCCCGGGGTTGCCTATGGTCTTTTGCACATACGCCGAATAGACGCCGGGAAAACCCTTGAGAGCTTCCACGAAAAGGCCCGCATCCTCTATCATCACCCGCCCCGGCAATCTGGCCGCGACCTCCTTCATGCCAAAGATTGCCACCTCTTCCAGCGTGTCTGCCTGAATCTCGGCATAGCCGATGTCCTTTTGCACAATGTCCCCGAAGATAGCCTGCGCCTCGGCGTACTTCCCCTTATTGCTGGTCACAAAATAGATCATTTCTTATCCCGCAAACCTTTCTTCATATTCTTTTCAGCTTCCACTTCCAGCCTTACCATCCCGACATGAACATTTCCCTCGTCATCGAGTGGATGTACCCGGATATACCGATCAACCACTTCGAAAATAAAATCCATTCGCAAATCCTCAGGTACTCTTTCGATATATGGCAGCCATGTAGTCTTGAACCAGGAGATCAAACCCTCTCGTCCCCTCTGGACCATATCCTTTGCTACCAGCTCCACCCTCAAAGCGCTCAGGCCTGCACGTTCAAGCCAGCTCCGATACTCATCAGGGCCGAAGAAGCCATAAGGAAACCTGAAACCTTCGAAGTACCCGGACCATTTCTCCTCAGAAATAAGCCCATTTACAACGTCCAGGATCGCGGCAGCATTGCCCCGACCTCCAAACTGCATCAAAACCTTACCCTCGTTCTTGAGACTGCGTTCGATCCCTTCCAGAACCGGTCCATGATCCTGCACCCAATGGAGACATGCAAAAGAGAGAACGAGATCGAACTCATCTTCATACTTTAATTCCGAAGCGTCTCCATATTGGAAGGAAAGGTTAGGCTGGCTCAAAGGGGGAAACCGTAGCCTGGCGAAGCTCAACATCTCCACGGAATTGTCGAGGCCCATGGCAGATCCCCTGGGGACGAGGAGTGCAACCTCCGCTGTGATCTTGCCATCTCCACATCCGATATCGAGTATCCGTTCATCTCCTCGGATAGAGATCTTGGATAGAAGTTCCTGCGCCCATCTCTGCTGGGCGCAGGAACTCTTCTCATAAACTTTGGGGTCCCATCTATGCATCACTAACATCCTCGGCAGTTTAACTTCCTCTGAGATAAAAGCCTTTTTTGATCTAACTCAAGCTATCTAACTCAAGGGCAATGTTTTTAGATACCTGGCATAAGTTAATGGTCATCTGGTGAGACAAAAATGGATCTGGGGGACAGAATCTCCGTAAAGAGGAACGGCACATCCTTTGAGGGCGTGCTCATGCCTTCCCGGCGCGAAGGATACCTGGTCGCAAAGCTGGACAACGGCTACAATATCGGCCTATGTGCCGCTAAGTGTGAGCTAGCGCTCCTGCAAAAGCGCCCGGAAAGTCAGCCGCTGCACAAGACCCGGCCTCTGCCGGTAAGAGAAGGCCTCCCCCAGGTTTCCATTCTATCCACCGGGGGAACCATAGCCAGCAAGGTCGATTACCGCACGGGAGCCGTCACCAGCCAGTTCTCCGCCGGCGAGATAATATCCGCCATCCCGGAGCTGGAGGAGATCGCCAACTACCGCGCCCGCGTCATCTATCAGATCTTGAGCGAGAACATGCGCGCCGAATACTGGATAAAGCTCGCGCAATCTGTGGCGGAGGAGATTTGTGCAGGCGCAGAGGGCGTGATCATAACCCACGGCACGGATACCATGATGTACACCGCGGCGGCGCTCTCCTTTATGTTGAAGACTCCGGTGCCGGTAGTCATCGTCGGCTCGCAAAGGAGCTCCGACCGGCCCAGCAGCGATGCCTCTATGAATGCTGTATGTGCGGCCAGCGTTGCCATCAGCGACATCGCCGAGGTCTGTGTGGTGATGCACGGCACAACCAGCGACGACTACTGCTCCATTCACCGCGGGACAAGGGTGCGAAAGATGCATACCTCTCGCCGGGACGCCTTCCAGAGCATAAACCAGGCGCCCCTTGGCCGGGTGGATTACCTCACCAGAGAGATTCAGGCCTTTCAGCCTTACCGACGGCGCGGCGAAGTGGAACTGGAGGTTATGGACAGGCTTGAGCCCCAATGCGCCCTGGTCAAGTACACGCCCGGATCTTCGCCGGAGATCTTGAACTACTACATCGATAAGGGCTATCGCGGCATCGTCCTGGAGGGAACGGGCTTGGGTCACGTGGCTTCCGACTGGATAGACGGCATTAAGAGAGCCACAGAGGAGAATATCCCCGTGGTGATAACCTCGCAATGCCTGCGGGGCAGAATATGTGACCGAGTGTACGATACCGGACGGGACATGCTGGACGGCGGAGCAATTGAGGGCGAGGATATGCTGCCTGAGGTGGCCCTGGTCAAGCTCATGTGGACACTCGCCAATGCAAAAAGCCCGGAAGATATCCGCAGGCTCATGAAGACGCCGCTGGCCGGGGAGATGTCCTTCTCCACGCCCATCACGGTGTAAGAGCGGCAATCAAGGCCAAACCTTATAAGCAAGGTGCTTAGTAGCACCAATCTCAGGATTATCGGAGGAATTTCGTTTTGACACGCAAGCCAGCAAGCATGTATAGAAGGAGGGAACGACCCTACACGCGCAGAAAATACATGGGCGGCGTTCCTGGAAGCAAAGTAGTACACTATGACATGGGAAATTTGACGGAAGATTTTCCCATCAAGATAACTTTAGTGGTCAAGGAGCCCTGCCAGATCAGGCATACCGCTCTTGAAGCAGCCAGGGTTGCAGCCAACCGTTTCCTTCTGAAAATGGTAGGCAGAACCAACTTCCATCTCAAGCTTCGGACTTATCCCCACCATGTAATCCGGGAGAATAAGCAGGCTACGGGTGCAGGCGCCGACCGTGTCTCCAGCGGCATGAGAATGGCTTTCGGCAAGGCTGTAGGAACTGCAGCCAGGGTCGAGGCAGGCCAGAAGCTCTTTACAGTGGGAATACCCCTTACGTACCTTAACGACGCCAAGACGGCATTGACAAGGGCAGGGCATAAATTGCCGACACCGATTCAAATCATAGTGGAGTCGGGTCAAGAGCTGATAAAATAATTAAGGTATCTGGATGGATGATTATTTAGCGGGCCTGGATCGGGCCATGAAGAAGATGCCGGCCACTCGGGAGTCCAAGGAGCGGTTCGTCATACCTTCCGTCAAGGTCTTTTACGAGGGCAAGACCACCGTACTGGAGAACTTCGGGGCCATAGCGGACACACTAAATCGCGAACCTGAGCACCTCATGAAATATCTGCTCCAGGAGATGGGCACAGCGGGCAAGATGGAGGGGCAGCGCGGCGTCTTTCAAGGAAAGTTCGGCGAGACTGCCATCGCCCGCCAGATAGAGTCCTACTTCGAGGAGTATGTAGTCTGCACAGAGTGCAGGCTGCCCGATACTCACCTTCTCAAGAGCGATCGTGTTCTGACGCTCAAGTGCGATGCATGCGGCGCTCACCGACCGGTGAGAAAGAGAAAGGCTGCCACGATCGTGCAGAAGGATGTCATCGAAGAGGGCGAGACTTATGAGCTGCGCATTGAGTCCGTGGGCAACAAGGGCGACGGCATAGCCAAGGTGGATAAGTATCTCATCTTCGTGCCAGGCGCCGTCAAGGGTGAGATCGTCAAGGCCAAGATCAAGAAGATCAGCGGAACTTTGGCCTTCGCCGAGGTTGTGGAGCGAACGGGCAAGGTGCCTTAGATGGAGGAGAAGATCACCCTCACTTTTACGGAGAATAACAAGTATCTGCTTGAGTTCTCTCCGCCAGCCTTCTGGATGGAATATGCCAGAGGTTACGGTGGTCTTCCCTGGACGGAAGTCAGCGAGGAGAGGACGGCGATCGTCGCCGAGAACTACTCCTATTTGCTTGATCTTCTGGTTCAGGCCAGGCTCTATCGCCTCAGCAAGATGCCTTATGATGAGCGTTTTAAGTAGAATGCCATCAATGCAGGGCTACGTCATTCGTGGCCTGCCCATCATCAAGGAAGGCGACGATATCGCCTCACTTGTCAAATCTCTTTTTAATTTTCAAGATGGAGATGTGCTCTGCCTGGCCAGCACCATCGTGGCCAAGTCGGAGGGCCGTTTCCGGGAGCTGGAAAGCTATCATCCCACTGACAGAGCCGCTCTGATCGCCCGGAATGTCGGCAAGGATCCCAGGTTCGTGCAGGCGGTCCTGGACGAATCGGAGGAGGTCTTGCTCGACAAGCCCTTTCTGCTCGCAGTGACCCGTTTTGGTCATGTGGGAATTAATGCCGGCATCGATCAGTCCAATGTGGGAGACGCCCGGATACTGCTGCTGCCGGAAAATCCGAGCACGAGTGCAGAGCGACTGCGCGCTAGCCTGGGCAAGGAATGCGCTGTAATCATAACCGACACCTGCGGCCGGCCCTTTCGCTCTGGCGTGGCGGGCGTGGCCATAGGGTGGGCCGGCATTGCCGCTCTGCGCGACTGGCGCGGAGAGCGAGACCTGCACGGCAAGGCTCTGGAGATCACATTAGAGGCCATTGTGGATGAGATCGCGGCAATGGCCAATCTGCTCATGGGCGAGGCAGGAGACGGGACTCCTGCGGTTGTTTTTCGCGGACTGAAGTATCCTCGCTCCGGGGGTGACTCGGTCTTCATGGCGAAGGACAAAGACGTGATCCGGCCTCGCCTCAGGAGATAGGATTTTATCGTTTGTCGCGGATAGCCACGCTCGTGCATAGATCGGTTCGGATCGTAGTGCCTTTCAAGCGGAGCGATGCCAAGAGCAGGCTGGCAGAGGTGCTGCCTGCATGGGCGGGGGGAGGCGCGGGCGCTGCTGGAGAAGATAGGGTTTTCCGTTTTCGAAAAAGGGAGATAAGGACGTGCTCATATCCTATTTCCAGCCGACAACATCGAATTCATAAAGCTCCTTCTTTGAATTCCTCTTCCTGATCGGTCGGATCTCGCACTTGCTCAGGCCCGCCTTTAGCATCATATCCCGATAGATATGCTCGCAGGGAACAGTCACATCATAAAACCTTGAGTTTCCAATTATGTAATGAACTTCACCATTAGAATCCATGAGATCCGCCATAGATCTCAAATGGTGCCAGATATCCTCAAAATACCGTCCCACATAATTTGCCAGCAACCTGCCGGATTTCGCATTTACTCTGCTTATTTTATCAAGAATTCCAGGAAGATACTCAGGATAATAAGTTTCGTCCTTCGCATGCCAGTCGATCAGCCGGCTCGTTGCAATTCCCCAGGTGCCGCCTATTGCCCTCCAATCCAGTTCACCTGCCTGGCGCGCATTTTCCAGAAATCCGAGCCAGTACATATACGGGCGAAGTTCACGAATGTAGGACATGCGATTGGGATACGGTGGAGAGGTAATCAATAGATCGAAGCCATAACCCTTCAAAACATCCATGTTCCTGGCGTCTCCCTCAACGATGGCAGCTTGACAGTGAGGATTCTTCGATGCTCCGTTGGTGATAAAGGAAATATTATTCTTAAATATCAACTCCTCGTTATTCACATCCTCAAATTCGAGGGTCAATTGCTTTAGATTGATATATTTTTTATTTATTCGAATACCCCGATGCTTGCATCGGGGATGGTCATGAAAACCGACTTAACCTGAGAAGCATATCTTTAAAAAATGGTTGAACTTGAACGTGCGAATCATTGTGTCTATAAAATTCGCTATCATATGGTTCT
>JAPKYC010000237.1 GCA_026394505.1 Methanothrix sp. | reverse complement strand
TGGCGTACTCTTTGGCTACTTTGGCTATGCCGTAGACGTCGTGCTCATTAGCAAACTGATAGTCAAAGTGATCGATCATAATCAGCGCTGGAAGCTTTCCGGTTTCCCTTTTAACGTCCTCTATTTTCAAGGCGGTTGAATCTGCAGTGACTATGTGATTCTTGTCCAGAGGAACTTCTTTGACTATTCCGCCGGCGACCTCGACTGCCAGGAACTCGGTATAATGTGCGAGAGAAGAGACAATCACGCTGTCACCTTTCCCCACAATGGACTGAGTTACGGCCTGAAATCCCCTGCGGGCACCAGGGACGACCCGAGCCTGATCCATGTTCAGGAACTTGGCCAGGTCCTGGTGGAACTCCTCAATGGGTGGCCGGGTGATTTTATCGAGCCGGAAAGGCTTTCGACAGTAGTCGCAGGTAGAGTAGCCATCTCCGTAAGATATAATGGCCTTGCGGGCCTCGGGCGTAAGCCTGCCCGCTGCCTGGATGGGATGGATGTTTATGAACTCCTCTTCCCTGGTCCTCGGTTCGAGCTTTCCTACTCTGTTGCAGGCGGGTTTGCCTTCGCCCTTCTCTAAGTCGGAGATGATGCTCTTAATCTTCGTAATAGTGTTCGAAAACTCTTCTTGCTGTCGCTCATCGAAACCTGCAGGTAGAGATTGCCTGAAGATCTCTCTGATATCCTCCAGGGCAAAGAATGCCTCAAATGTTTTCTGAATCTGTAGACTCTTTCTGGATTCGCTCACCTTTTTTTAGCCTCCACATATTGAAGGAAGTGTTAGCTCGCGATTTGCGCCTCCTGCTGGACGCACATTGGCCTGCTCTCATTGGGCTCAGGCCCAGTTCACGATTGTGAATAACGCCGTAACGATTGTTATGCCATATAAAGCTATTCTCCAGGGGTTCCAACAAATTGTCGGCAGGTTTGATCCTTGAGAACAGGCCTGTCAAAACTTGATAGCTAACTTATTTAAGAACTGAGATTGAGGCAAAAATAGCCTTGAGCAAGACAATACCCCTTCGCGCTTGCTCAAGAAAGTCTCTTCAAGCATGACACAATTCAGCTCAGGTTGTCGTAGAAGCTGGTATCGAAGAGATCTCCTTCCGTCAGATTCTTTTTGATATACTTCAGCTCAAAGTTTTCTGCAGCATATTCCAGTGTGGTGGGTATTTGTACATGAGGATCGCTGATCCACTTGCCGTCCCAGGTACGCAGGGATTCCTTTACCTGATCTATGTCTTGACCTGTCTTCTTGGCATATATCTCTGCAGCTTCATCGGGATGCTCGTTAATGTACTTGGTAGCGTTGCTGTGAATCGATGTTGACTGCGGCAACGATCTTGGCATCCAGCCCACTGGATATTGCCGAGATTGGTGGTGAAGTCCCTACGTAAGCTATGTCCAGTTCTCCTATTCAGCACGGTGCCTGCAGCAAAGACCGGGTAGCTGAGGTACAGCATCAACAGCATAAATACGACCATCGTTATGGCTCTTCTCACGACCATCACCTTCAATGGGGATCGATCAAGATCCCATTAACGATTGTTACCTGGGGGGAGATGATATATGTGGTTTTCCCATTTGCATCTACTATTATCCTGATTGTGCAAATTATAGAATAAATTTTCCCGTCTCCTTATTCAGATGTGATAAGCCACTAAGCCCACAATCTTTATATGATAACAATTGTTATATGATCAAATATTGATTCTATTGCAGATCGCGGTGATGCTGGCCTTTGCCCTTGTTTTCGGCGGCTTGATGAAGCGGCTTCGTCAGCCTGCCGTCCTGGGGGAGATTCTGGGCGGCATAGTCCTGGGTCCAACCATACTTGGCGCCGTAGCGCCGGCGGTACAATCCGTACTTTTTCCCGCCTTTGGAGAACCATCCAGGATACTCCACGCTGTTGCTTATCTGGGATTGATAGCGTTCGTGTTCATTGCTGGCCTGGAGATAGACCTGACCTGCATAAGGCGCAAGGGCAGAAGCACTCTGGTAACCAGTATCTCTGGCGTCATCCTTCCCTTTGCTTTTGGTTTCGGAATGGTTGTTTTAATGCCCCAGCTATGGGGCATTCCTTTCGAGGACCTCTGGATCTTTGCTCTCTTCATGGGAACTGCTCTATCCATATCTGCCCTCCCGGTCATCGCCAGGATTCTTATGGATCTCGATCTCTTGAAGACGGAGCTGGGAGGGATGATTATGGGTGCAGCAACAATAGACGACATAGTTGGCTGGTCTATTTTTGCACTTATTCTCAGCAGCTTGAAGACGAACATCAGCCTTGGTCTAAATCTAGGATTTACTGCCGGAGTCCTGCTGGTGACC
>JAPKYC010000258.1 GCA_026394505.1 Methanothrix sp. | reverse complement strand
TCAAGATAGCAACGAAAGAGGAGATCCAGGCCATATGAAGCCTTTCCCAGTCCTTATATCGGCCATCCTTCTCCTGGCCTGTCTGGCCTTGCCCTGCACCGCCCTGGAATCAAAGTTCGTCACCGTCACAGAAAAGACCCTTTCCCTGGATCTGGGCCCAAGCTTCGAAATTACCAGAGGCGAATTCAACGCCAGTGAAAAAGGAATGGTTAGCCAGGATTTCATGATCAATGACACAGCCGCACCCAAAGCGGCGTTTATCTCCGTCATGAGCGTTTATGATAATATCCTGAGCAGGATGAGCGCCACCAGCCTATCCGAGCTTTTCCTGATCGGCGGCATCTCTGCGGTGGAAGCCAAAGGCGATGTGGAAATAGGGAACTGGACGGCTGTAGATCATCAGGGAAACAATGTGACCGTTCATACCCTGAGCTCCGATGACGAGCGCATTCAGATGCTTGGCGGCAGTTACGATATGGCTGTCTGGAACCTGGATGGACCCAACTTTGCCGTAATCGTATCGTTATTTGATAAAAATAATACTACTCAGACCATCAAGACTCTGGCCGTCATCTGAGACCGGGGCCATTCTCTAATTTTTTCAGTCTCTTCGCCATTTTCCAGTGGCTAACTTAAGGTTACTATTCAATTGTTAGTTCGTCGCTCTGTGCGTTCTCTGTGAACTGCGGTGTCTCTGTGGTTGAAAAACGTCGTTAGCCGCTGGTTATAACAAACGGCCGACGATACTATCAACACTCGATTAAATATTCTCTCCCTGATACTTTCCGGAATACACATTCTCCGCCTCTTTTTCCAGCCTCATGAATACCAGTTGCATGAGCCTTGCGTTCTTCTTCAGCCGTAATCCATGGGGATTGTAGACCACCAGCAGGCTCTGGCTGCGCCCCCGGTATCCCGGGTCCCAGAGGGCCGTCTCCAGGCCGGCTCCGCAGCGTAGGAGTGTGGATCTGGCACGGGCCAGGGCAGCCGCATCCCTGGGGACGTTCACGATCTCGTTGAAGGTCACCAGGTAGGCGCCCGCGGCAAGGTCAATCCAGCCCGACAAATCGAAATCCATCATCTCGGTCTGGGGCAGTTCTCTCTCTTTGTTATCGAAGGCTACCGCCCCGGTTGATATGAAGCGCTCAATCTTTTGCAGCGTCATTTCCATGCCGCACATCTGCGTTTGAGTCTCGGGGTCGATCATGGATTCGATGAGGCCGCGCGTCTCGCTACCGGTAAGAATGGTCATCGTGAACTCCTCCCACGGCCTAAAGGCCGGGGCTTCCTTGCTGCTTCCTCGTTGTTGTGCCGTCATAGCCCTCTGGCATCGGGGCACGTTTTGCGGGATTTTTCGGTTTCCGTTTCATTGATCAGGAGACAGATCTTCCAGGTAGCACTTTGAGCCTCCAAGGAATCATGTCTTAGTAGGAAGGTGGATTCTATGAAATATATAGTTGATCTGTGCAGGGCGAAAGTAATTGGGGCAAAGGACTCCGCTTTCATCCCCCCTGAAGGTGGGGGACTTACCGATGCTTCGACTTCTCGTCGAAACTCTCGCTGACCCGCGGTCAGCGAAATTCGTCCTTCGCAATCCTACAGGTTAAAACACCTTGCAAAGCTCTATTAACTATCACAGATAACTTATTTGCGGGTGCAAAAGCCTGTGTTCGAACTGCTCTTCCTGCCTTTGACAATCGTCATCATGCTGCTTATCTTAGTCGCGCCCCTCATCATTATCTACCTCTTTCTCCGGCTCTCTGAGGCGGCCTTTGAGATGGTGGGCTTCAGCCACTGGCACGCCACCCTGGCCGTCTTCGGCTCCATTTTAGGAAGCCTGGTGGACTTTCAGCTCACCAGCACCTCTATATCATCTTATCCGGACTGGTATGTTTTTCTGATGAGCTTGACCTCTCAAGACGTTTCCACCTCCTTTCATCCCCTCTACCTGGCCGTCAACCTGGGAGGATGCATCATTCCTCTGCTCATCTCCGCCCATCTTCTCTTGCGCGGCCGGGCCCGCTTGAAAAAAGCCCTGCTGGGCATGGCCATGGTAGCTGTCATCACCTACGGGGCCGCAGAGGCCATTCCCGGAGAGGGCATCGTCCTGCCGGTCTGGCTCTCGCCCCTCCTGGCGGCAGCCATGGGCCTGCTCCTGGCGGGCGGCGTTCGCCGCGCTCCGCCCCTGGCCTATATCAGCGGCACTCTGGGAACGCTGATTGGAGCGGACCTGTTCAGCCTGCTCACCCCTGGAATACTGCCTGCCCTCTCGCCGCTGGAATTGCACCGCGCCAAGCCCCTGGTTCTCTCCATCGGCGGAGCCGGAGTATTCGACGGCATCTTCCTGACGGGCATCATCGCCGTGCTTCTGGCGGCCGGCATCGTCTGCCTCTTTCGCGGGAGCTGCAAGGGAGTGAGGAGATGATGAGCGGGTGATGTGCAGAAGATAAATCTATCTAAAACCAGGATTATGCTCCCGTCGGGATTTGAACCCGAGTCGAAGGAGTGAGAGTCCTTCATGATTGGCCGAGCTACACTACAGGAGCGCGGACTTGGGGTGGTTTTTACTATCATTTAAGGCTTTTGGCCCTGTAAGTAATAGCCGCAGCAATTGCGCAGGGCGCACTCTTCATGTTTTGGCCCCCGCGTCCGGCAGATGAGCCTGCCGTGCGTTATCAGGTTCAGATGCAGGGAGTGGTACTTCTCCACAGGAACTATGCGCTCTAAAATCGGCTGCGCCTTCTCCGGCCTGACATCCTCACTCAGCAGCCCCAGTCGGCGCGAGACGCGGTAGACGTGCGTGTCCACAGGCAGGAAAGGCATAGAAAAGGCGAAGAGGAGTACCACGGACGCCGTCTTGGGGCCAACGCCTGGCAGGGATAGCAGATATGCCATGGCCTCATCCTTTTCCATATCGGCCAGAAAGGAGAGGGAGATCGCCCCGGCATCCTGCTTAATTCTGGAAAGCGCCTCTTTTATGCGCCTGGCCTTGATCTCCGCCAGGCCACCCGGGCGAATACTGTCGGCCACGGCTTCAACAGGGGCGGCGAGTGTCTCCTCGTAATCGCAAAAAGCGCTCTTCAAGTGGGCAAAGGCTCGCAGGCTGTTGGTATCGCTGGTGTTCTGAGAGAGGATGGTCATGACCAGCAGATCCACGGGGTTCCTTTCATCCGGATAGGGAATGCCGTATTGCTCCTCTAGAAGGGAAATGCAAGTCGCAACTCTTTGCCTGTCCATCTCGACTGGAGATTATATGCATCGCTTTTAAAGCTTGGCCGGTGTTCAAGGCTTATGTTCAATCGAAAAAGTCATATAAGCAAATGAATATAATCGCTAATTAAGATTGTATGAGGGATTGAATTGGTTTTACTTAAATGGGTAATACTAACATTAGCATTGCTTATGGCATGCATATGGCCAGTTATAGGGACAGAAATAGCCCAATTTGAGTGGATTGGCATGGATGCCGATAAGATAGGCGAATGGGATAGTGGAATGCCTGACGGGAGTATGGATGGGCATTTTCTTCTCGATCTGAACCTTCCAGCCCCGACAGAAATAGAGTCAATCTTGATATACACCGCAGATGCGAGTGGTAACCCAGTAGGTGGACAATTCTGGCATACAGCAGCCACCAATTACTGGATGCTTGGTGTGTTCGATCAAGGCACGCAGCTTAATTATAACCACGTAACCTCCTTAGGCACTTTCTCAGGTAATGTGCAGTTTGACCTCTATGGTGATGATTCAGGGTGGTTCAAAAAGGGGAACTGGTTCGGATTAGAGGTAACTTTGGGAGACGGTACAAAACTCAAGAGACTGATATCTATTGGAGGAGATTCTTCATCTACACAGTATACTGCACTTCATCGCTGGTTTAGTACCCAGAGTGGAGATCATTTCTACACAACAGACCCCTCTGGAGAACTCGCTCCCACTAGCGGATATACCTATGAAGGAATAACTGGATATATCGCGACATCTCAACAGCAGGGAACCACAGCACTTTATCGCTGGTTTAGCACCCAGAGCGGAGATCATTTCTACACAACAGATCCCTCTGGAGAACTCGCTCCCACTAGCGGATATGCCTATGAAGGTATAACTGGATACATCAGGCAAAAGGATGCATAATGGCCAGTTGATACTTATTTTTCAGGTACATCAAAGCGTTGGATCTAAGGAACTCGCCCCGCAAAATCTCGAAACGCTCGCGGAACATGTCCTGCATTTCACGCTGCCACGGAAAGATCAGATTGACGGACTTGACTATGAGTGTGCGTTTGATCAATCTTGCATGCAGTCGCCGCGCGGGCTACCCTGGTCCTTCTTCGGGGGACTATCACGACACAGCATCGACATGCAAAGGATATTAACCAGAGCATAACAAAAAATGCGCCATGGACTTTGCCGATATCTACCCATTTCTTATCGCCCTGCTCATAGGCGCCCTCATCGGCACGGAGCGCCAACGCAGGCTGGTTGAGGATAAGGTGCGGGGCGTGGCCGGTCTACGCACCTTCGTCTTGATCGCCCTGCTGGGATCTTTGTGCGCCGCCCTGGCCGTCCATTACGGCCCCGGCTTTGCCATGGCATCCATGGCCACCTTCACCATCCTTGTGGCCGTAGGATATGCGTCTTCGATCAGCACTCTGGGCAGAGTCGATTTCACAGCAGCAGTGGCTGCAGTTGTCACCTTCACCCTGGGAATGCTGACCGGCTTTCCTGATAGCATGCTTCTGGCTGTGGCCATCTCTATCATCACCACCTTGGTCCTGGCCACGCGAACCATCACTCATCACTATGTTGAAGTCCTGAGCGAGACGGATCTGCTCGATACCCTCAAGATGGGCATAATCGCCCTGGTCATCTACCCTCTCTTGCCTGAAACGCCCCTGGGCCCCTGGGGTGTACTCAACCCCCGCCAGATCTGGCTCTTTGTGGTGCTGGTCAGCCTCATCGGCTACGTGGGCTACATCGCGATCCGCATCCTGGGTGCGGAGAGGGGCCTCGGCCTTACGGGCATCCTGGGCGGCCTGGTCTCCAGCACCGCCGTCACCTCCTCCATGGCCGCGGAGGTTAAGGAAAACCGGGAGATACTGCACTCTGCTGTCTTCGCTACGGCCATCGCGAGCTGCACCATGTTCCCCAGAATCCTCTTCATAGTACTGGTAGTAAACAGGGATCTCTTCTTCGCTCTTCTGCCCCATCTGCTGCTCATGACAATGGTGGGCGCGGCTCTGGCCTATCTGCTGGTCAGAAAGAACGCCCCGCTGGGAAAAGATGTGACGGTGAAAGATCCCTTCCGCATCATACCTGCACTGAAGTTCGGCGCATTCTTCGCCTTTGTGCTCATCATCTCCAAGCTGGCCAGCATTTACTTCGGCGATGCGGGAATTTATGCTGCAGGAGTAGTCTCCGGGCTGGCTGATGTCGATGCCATTGCTCTCACCATGGCCTCCCTGGCCCATTCGACCGTCGTTCCAGCCGTGGCCGTCACCACCATCATCCTGGCCGCCATAACCAATACCCTGGTCAAGCTCTGCATAGCCTATGTGCTGGGGACAAGGGAGTTTGGCAACAAGATGGCTGTGATCTTCCTGCCAACAATACTGGTGGGGCTCGTTGCCCTATTTTTGCTATAAATTATGTGATGGAAATAATAGTAGTCCTCTGTGAGTCCTCCCTCGCGCTCTGTGTCTACGGTGGTGATAGTATCGTCAGCCATTGGTTATGATAACGACGTTTTCAACCACAGAGACACCGCAGTTCACAGAAGGACGCACAGAGCTACTAACAACTGGAAAACCATAGTAACCTGCGGTTAGCCGCTAGAAATAAGATTGAGAATTATGGGCCCGACGCGATTCGAACGCGTGATCCCCGCCGTGTAAGGGCGATGTCATAACCAGCTAGACCACGGGCCCTGCCCCTTTCACTATCTTCTCGTCATATTAGATCTTATCGCTCCTGCGTCGTCGCTGTGTAGTCCCGAATGTTTGGACTTTATATACCATTCGCCGTCGCAACGTGGGACGAAGGCCGGTGCAGCCTGCCCCGGGCAGAAGAACGAGACGGTGGACGGCAGCCCCTGGAGCGAGGCCCTGGCATCCCATCTGGGGAGATAACTGCGGGCAAAGCCCTCGCTGCTCAAGGAGTTTAGGGGCAAGATAGATCTCATTTACATAATGACTTCGTCCTCAAGACCCAATTGCTACCGTCAGCTTCAGCCCTTTGCGGACGGCAAATTTCGATAAGATCCTGTTATAGAATTGTGTCCATTTTTGATGTGGTATTTCTCCGTCCCAGTGAGGACTTAGCCACCCGATTTTGAGAGTGGCCGAGCCATTAACATCCCCCATGGTCGCAGTTACCTTGAAGAAGCCCTCCTCTTGCCCAGCTTGGAAGACCCCTTTACCATCAATTGTGCCCGCATGTCGCACTCCAATCTACCTTAACCAGTGGTACTTCAAGGCCATCTTTGTCTAACCCTTTTGCTGCAAATATCTGTGTCTTGCCGGGTCCAATATGCAAATCTTGAGGAGAGACGATCACACGTTTCAATGCTCGGCCCTCGCCAAAAACCGAGATGGTCACACAAGCAGATCCATTGACATCACCCGCAATTGCATCCACAGAAAAAGTGCCTTCGATAGTTCCGGCCTTGAAGACGCCGAGCGCATCGATAGTGCCGCCTGCTGCACTCCAGTTTAGTGGATCTATCTTCACTTCTAAATCCTGCTTGCTTAGCCCTTTTGCTTTTAATGGTACTTCTTCACCTGGCGTAATGCTGGTTTGACTCGGAGTTACAACGATCGCATGAAGCTCTGGAGGTTTAGGCTCCTTCACAATGAACCATTCCTCAGATATCTCTACCTCTTCTGGTAGAAGGCCTATATTGTAGTAGACTGGATCATATTCGCCCGTTTAAGACTTGCCAACGTAAGCAAAGATCCCGTTAGAAACGCCTTTGCAGATGGCTTCCCTTACAGCATCCGGACTTTGCAGTCTCGGAAACAGTGGCGATGCGAAAAATGCATCACGGACAGACTGCATCGACCATTCCTTAAAAGCCGGAGGCCAGTTTTTAACCAGGAAATTGGGGCTGATGCTGCTCGTGATGATGTCCTTTTGCCTTAATTGCTGAACATAAAGTTCAACCAGGGTTTTTGCTGAGCTGGAATGAATCAGGCCAAGATCCATCAAGGAGATCCTGTTATCCTTCCCGAGGTAAGCTAGATTCTTGTAGCTTCTCCAAACCGCCTCCATGAGGTCTCGTTTGGCCTTGCCGATCTTCTCATTTACTTCTCTATTCTGCCTCTCGTTGAGATGCAGTTGCTCTGCTTCATCATGGATCTTTTCCCAGGCGAGAGAATTGCGAGCTTCGCCGGTCAGGCTCGCATCATTATCGACCATAGCCCAGATCAGGGCGCTCTTGTACGTCCTGGCGGAGGTTCCATGATCTCTGGTCATGGACTCAATAAGATCCAATGTCGCACTGTCCAGTCTACGGTGATCTGGCCGCCATTGGACTCAAAGAGAATGACTGTTGCCACCTTGCGGTGCAGGCGCGCCTTCTTGATAACAGAACCGGCCTCACTGTCCAGCCTAATGGCGTGGGCCTCTTTTCGGCCTGCAATATCGGTCGTAACTGATCCTTCCAGACGATCCTCACCCAGTTGCTCGAAGAACGCAGCACGGAAAATCGGATCTTCTAGGGGAGCAGTGCCCAGGCCGATCAGGGCATCCGAATGAGCGTCGGTATAGTTTTCTTGATAGACCCTGGAGACCCAAAGAGCAAGAAGACGGAGAATGCCGCGTGTCCTCTGGAACCTGGGAAGGGCCTGCCATTTAGTCTCAAAGACGGAGAGGACCATGGGATGAAATGGATAGGTCGCCTCAAACATTTCTTCGGCATGATCGACTGGAAACCAGCCGGGAACTTGATGTCGGTGGGCCTTGACCCAGGCAGCGTAAGCTTTGCAGGTCTTTTTAGCTTCCATGCCGAGCATGATCTTTCCATCAGGGGATATTTCCTCAGGACGCCACTCGAACAGCCTTCTCCTAATGATCTCCGAGGTCTCTGCTTCGGCGGATATCATCACCGCTTTGCCATGCTTATCCATAATTTTCTTGAAGCTGTTGTAGTCTGAGAAATCGGCCTCGTTCATCTCCATCTGGGAGCCGGGTATGGAGACCACCAGGACCACACTGTCCTCACCGCTGGCGACGTTTGTCAGGTTCTGGAGAAAGTTGTAAAGCTGATCGGAGAGACCTGACTCGCGGTTTCGGCTGACGTAGTTCATCAGCTCGTCCATGAGGATGAGGCAGGGCCGATCTTTGGGCAGGAAGCAACGGATCACATCTCCGCCAGGCGCGGTCTTCTGCCTATCATGTTCCTCGACTACAGCAAAGCCCTGCGCGCCATTTTGGCCAGGATCTTGTTGACGCCTGACCACTTATTTGCGGCCGGGCCGTTTCTGGCCAGATGGTAGAGCAAAGTGAGAGCGTGAGTCTTTCCGCCACCAAACTGGGTGGCCATGTTGAAGACGGCTGAAGTTTCCGTCCTAACGCCAGAAAAGCGGCGCTGTACCTCTGCAGCCAGTGCGGTCAGGTTCTTGGTGAGATAAGTTCTCTCAAAGAACTGTTTTGGGTCCCTGTAATCATCAGGTGCTTTGCCATCCCTGACTCGATCCAGGTTCATAGCGAATTCCGCCGCGTCCATTGGCTTGCCTTTGCGCAGATCTTCGCGCGGTGTCGCCGACTTATGCCAGGGTGTAAGTGCCATTTCTCCAAAATATCCTGCGGATGAAACCGACTACATCACATTATTTATCAAGCTGCCACCACTTGAAGAAGCCATAAGGGAATGTGGCGGAATCGTTCCTGCTGCCGACGACTACGTAGGTCTCGCCTTTGAGGCTCAGGCGATCTGCAACAGGTAATGCCTTTACTACCTCACGACCAAGATAGCTGACCAGGGCCGGTGCGTCAGCGAAGCTGCGACGGTAGCAGAAGACGATTCGCAGATCTGATCTGACGCAGAGAACCTTCCAGAGGGAATAGGCGATCCTTTTTTCGTCAGGGCTGTTCTCCAGCTCAGCGACTGCGACCGGAAAGCACCAGCCTCCGGCGGATGTTGGAGCGAAAACCATCACGTCCAGTGTGAGATATTCAGAGTGAGGGACGGGTAGGATATGCAGCTTATTTCCTTTGGCTGCCGACATCCAGCCCAGGCTATCGCAGGTCTGGACAACGGCCCCTGTAAGGTGTGCCATCCAGTCCGCCAGCCGTTCATCCTGGGCTGCCGACCGGAGCAGGCCGGCATTCTCGTAATGCTGGACGGTTCGCAGGAAGGCTTCTTTCCATTGATTCTTGATCATCCATTCAACCTTTGCGGCCTGTCGGGACTCTACACTATCTCGTTCCATATTCGCAGACCAAAGAGATAAATATTATCGACTCTGATCATTATTCTGGAGATACTTGTGCAAGAGCTGGAAGCCAGGTTCACGGGAATAGATAATCTGAATAGGGATATTATCGCAATGGCCAGGGATTATACTTTTCGACGGCCTGAGGATGTGTATGACTTCTTAAAGAAGGAGCCTTCTGCCATTGCATTGGTCTCAGAGGCACATGGGAGAATCCGAGAGCATTTTCCACAGGGCGAGATCTTTATGGAAGTACTCAGAGATCCCGGCTCACCGATTGAAAGAGAGCTTTTGATCTCCATATCCACCAGCCTTCCGCCAAGCGATGCCGTCAGAAAGCTGGATGCTTTCGATGATAGCTGGTGGCTTGGTGCCTCAAGCAGTTCGCCTGCAGATATCTGTATTAAGGTGGAATACAGATAGCAGAGCGGCATACAGAGTTCAACTGGAAGTCTTACCATGAGCTAGCGGAAGAGCTGGGGGAAAGCTCTGACGATGAGGCAAAGTTGCGATCATCGATCAACAGAGCTTACTATGCAGCGTTTTGCACAGCGTGCAACTTCATTTCTCATGTGGATCACAGGGAACTTCCAAAGGATGAGCCTCTTCACCAGTACGTCGCAAATTATTTTAGCGGCGCAGTACATGGCAGCAAAAGGAATAACAAAAGAGCCAAGATCGGCTCTGAACTCAAGAGAATGAAAGCGGATCGGGTGAAGGCCGATTATGATAACTACATAGGCAATACGATATCGCTGAATGCCACAGTCAGAGATGTTCTAATGAGATCTGAGCGGGTAATTTCTTCACTTGAGATGGGAGGATTTTGAAATGGCAGAAGAACAAAAAATCCAGGACATTCCATCTTTTTCAAAGGCGCGGTCTGATGCAAAAGGCCTGATGGCTCTAAAAAACGCTATACCTGTGCTTCGCGGGCCAATGAAGCTGATTGGCATTGATGCAGACCAAATAGACGATGCATTGAAGGACACAGAAGGGCTAAAGGCATCGGTTGAGGAAATAACCACAATTCCAGATCGCTTTAACGATCATTTCTCCCCTCATGGGTGGATCATGTATGGGGAAATGGATCTCCAGGCTGCCAAGACAGCATTGGAGAAGGCGGAGTCCGGGAATATTGAAGGGGCGGAAGCGTATCTTGTAGATTACTACGATCCAGACACAGTTCAGCGGAAGCTGCGCTGGATGTAACATGTCGATGAATTTCGTCTCAGGATGCCTTTAGCGCAGAAGGCATTAACTGACTATCGTGAGGAACGTTATCATGCCTGTGTGCCTGTGGTGCTTGCGCTAATCGATGGTATGGTAAACGAGCTTCATTCAAAGTCTAAAGGAAAGAAGCTAGGCTTCTTTGCAAAGGGTGTTAATCTAGAGGCTTGGGATTCCGTCAGCGCTCACAGCAAGGGTTTAGGACAGTTGGTTCGCGTATTAGGGAAAGGTCGTTATGAGACCACAACGAAGCAAATATTCATACCGTATCGAAATGGCATAATGCACGGTATGGATCTTGGCTACGATAATAAAATAGTAGCCGCAAAAACTTGGGCAGCCCTTTTCGCTCTTCGTGATTGGGCCATAAAGACAGAAAAAGGCTCCATTGAGGCTCCGCCTACAGAGAAGCCGCTAGAGCTGTCAGATCTGATTCAACAGATTCGTGAGAATCAAGAAGACCAACAGCTTCTGCAAAAGTGGAAACCGAGAATTATCAAACCAGGCCAAGACATTCCCGTCTCTGGAAAACCTGAGGAATATGAAGCAGGGTCTCCTGAAAAATCGTTAGCTGAGTTCCTAGAATATTGGCAGGTCCGAAATTATGGGTTCATGGCCCAACAGTGCCTTTCTGAGGCGTTGCCGTCA
>JAPKYC010000018.1 GCA_026394505.1 Methanothrix sp. | reverse complement strand
GTTGCCCTGCAGCTCGATCAGGCTTTCTTTCACAGTGCCGCCGCAGGCCAGCTTGGATTTGAGATGCGTACAAAGCTCTTGAAGATCAATCTCATGAGGATCAATGCCTTGGATGACTGTCACCTCTTTTCCATACCTGCGTTTCTGTACTTTCACGGCTATCCTCTGCTGCTCCTTGGCAACCTCCTCGCAGATGCAAAGCTCATTGGGAAGGCCGCAGACGGTACACATTTGAGAACTCATTTGGTGGCAGTTACCTCCGAAATATACCACCAATTAAGCTGATTATGCTATTAAAATCTGATGGTGTGGCTTCAAGCTCGAAATCGGCCTTTTCTACGCATCTCGTCCATTTTTCGGTACAGTATTTCTGCCAGGAATATCAGCAGGGCAATAAGCAGCAGAATGTCTCTTCGAGAGAGTCTCTCCTGCACGGTTCTCTGGCTGACACGACCGGCTTCGACCACCAGGCTACGGCGGGCCTCATCTTCGCTGAAGACCTTTCCGCCGTTGGCCATGATCAGCCGGGAAAGCTCAGGATTAAAGCCTATATCTCGATACTCCTGGGGGTAGTTGACCGCCAGGCCATAGCTGCCGATGTAGTAGATGCCGGAGCTGTTGGGCGTAAATGTAGCTACATATCGATTGTCGCCCACCTTTTCCAAATCTGCATCGGGAAGGCTGGGCCGCGCATTGCTGCTGATGGTGACGGATAAGGGTGTACCCTGCCATCCATCAACCGCCTCGACGCGATCGTCCTGGGGCCGCGGATCGCCTACCGCCCAATTGACCGTGGACGAAATCATCTGCGAGCTGGGACTGGCATAGAGCGAACCGGCCCAGGCGCTGCCATCATCGACGGTTAGCGCCGCCACCCTGCCCAGACCATAGCGCCATACGGTCAAGACGGGCTTGCCGTCGGGCAGAGCCGCCAGACGCTGGGCGCCGGACCTAGGCGTGACATCATTAAAGCCAGTAACTGTGGCGTTTAAATCCAGGTCGGCAGTGATGTAGTGATTCTTATTGACCACATTTACCGCATATCCGGAGAGGCTATTTTCCTCTGCGGGTATGTCCGGGGGGGCCGCTTGCATAGTAGTGGTGAGCGAGTCCGGATAGACAAAGGCGGAATAGTCCGATCCCGTCTGGTCCGCCAGACCATAGAACGATACCATCCGGCCCTCTGTATCATAGAGCGATCCTGTCTTTCCCGGGAAGGCCAGCACCTGTATGAGACGAGCGGTGACGTTCATCGCCCGGAGCAGGTCGGTGGAGCGCTGCACCACTTCCGGGTAGTTGTAGAGGCTACCATCCGAGAGGATAACCAGTTCGCCCTGGCCGCCGCTGACATTGAGCATATCCCAGGCCAGCTGCAAACCGCTATCCAGATAGCTGTTCTCCGTGCCCGTGGGCGCCAGGCTCGTTATTCTCTCCAAAAGAATGCTCTCTGCTCGGGACAGGGGAACGGGGTCCTGCACATCGTAGGCCTTTGTGCCGAATACAATCAGGCCCACCTTATAGTCCTGGAAATGGGGCGATTTGAGCAGCTCCACCGCCAGAGCCTTCTCATAGTCGAGTAGTGGCGTGCCATCCCCTGTGCGCGTGGAGAGCAGGGAGAAGGAGATGTCCAGCACCAAGATGAGCGTCTTGCCGCCCTCAAATATGCTGGGCGTAGAGCGCACCGGCAAGAATTCCTCCAGGCTGGAATTGCGGTAATCGCCCATGTCATAGGCGTCCTCGCCCCCTACCACTACCAGTCCTCCGCCTTCGCGCACATAACCCTGCAGTGGATCCAGAAAGGAATTGTATCGGATGTCATCGAGTACTACCGCCTTATAGCCCTTTAGCTGGTCCGGAAGCTCGGAAACGAGTGTCAGCTTGTAAAGATCATTGAGATTGGCGGCCAGTGGTGAGTTGCCGCTGGAGATGAGCAGAACCTGTGGCTTGGGGACGACATAGACCGCCTTTTGGTAATTGTCGTTTATGGGCTGCCCGTCCGGGGCAATAGTCGCTCGCAGAATATGATTTCCCGTCTCCAGGAAGGAATGGGATATCTTGATGGAGGCGCTGGTGTTGGCAACTATCGTGTCGCTGTAGATCCTTTTGTCGTCGGCAAAAACGGAAAGCGGCCCCTGGTAGCTTCTCGATGATCGCACCAACACCCGGAAGGGATAGTCCCCGGCCAAGACGGCGGTGTTCGTCCCGGAGATCTCCACGCCCGCGTCATCCCTCTGGGGAGCGAGAGAGAGGGCAAAGGTGGTGGCATTGGAGGAGCGCGCCAGTGTCAGAGCATCGGCCAGAGGGCGGCCGCTATTGCTGTAGCCGTCCGTTACCAAGAGAAGAGTGCTGCCCGGCAGGGCGTATTGCACTATCCTGTCACCCAGTGGCGTAGCATCCCCGGAGAAGGTGCGCGTCGATGCGTCTACAAAGCTTTTCACCCTTGCAGCGACATCTGGGTCAAAGATGCCCATAGATCCCGTCCGATCGTCCAAGATGGTGATGCTGGGCTTTTGCGACGGGACTGTATGCACCTCGACAAAATAGGGATTGGCGGCGGCAGCTATGATCAGGCAAAAGGCGAGAAGCCTTGAGGCGGCAAAGAGCCGGTTCTTAGCTCTTGTGCGAATGATGAATGCACCCAAGAGCAAGAGCAAGGGGATGACCCAGAGTAATTCCGGCGTGGCAAAATAAAGATCCAGGATCATGTCTCCCTCCTCTTGCGCATAATGGCCAGCTCCAGCAGGATGGCGAGAGCCGCGAGGGCAATGATCCAATTGGAGAGGTCCTTTTCCACTATGGTTTCCCGGCTGCCAGCTACAAACGCACCAGCATCAACGCCGTTTTTCCTTTGCAGGGAGGACTCTTGGGGATCATACATATTGGCAGCCACTGCCCTTCCCTGGAAGCGATAGACACCCACCTCATCCAGCAGCAGAGTGCTGGCGGCAAGGCTTGTAGAGGGCGTATCTACCTGAACCGTTTCGCCCATATGGATTATCTCGCCCGTCTTCTTATTGGACTGCAATATATCCGGTACACCCGTGATCCAGCTCACCATCTGATACCAGAAGATGGGATATTCCGGACGCAGATAGAAATCGGATTCCATCTCCAGGCCGCTGTAAATCACCATGCCTTTTCCCAGGCGCCAGTAGGAGAGGATGGGTTGGCCATTGGCCTCGACCATTGTGGTGGAGCCCTTCCTGGAGACGACCTCTGGAAAACGGAAAAGTCCGATCTCATCGAAGTGCACGCCTTTGGCAAATCCAACGCTACGAACCCAGAGGCTGGCAGGACCTGCCTGCTCGCCGGTGACCCGCACGGGCAGGTACTCGGGGCTCTCCTGGTCAGAGGCGATGAATATCACCCGTCCGCCGTCGATGTAGCGATTGAGCTTGCCGTCCAGAGAGGCATTCCCGGCCACCACTATCAGGTCGAAGCCATTGAATTCGCCGGAGGTCTCGACCTGTACATTGGGCAGGGACTGAAGAGCTGCCAGGGCCGGACCCTCTTCGCCCTGGTAGAGAACCCTCTTATTGGCCAGGTCGGGAACATAAACGTAGGCATGATTGTCCCAGGCGACGGCATCCTCCAGGTCCAAAGAGATCTCATTGACTCCTGGGTAAGCCGTAAAAGAGAGATAGTAGTCGGCCCCTCCCGCTATCTGCACCGTGCGGCCGGCGGCACCCCCTGGGCCGTGAATGGTTATGGGGGCCGCTCTTGCCGGGCCATAGTTATGCACGAGAGCAGTGTGGTTGACATATCCCGGTCCGGGCACATCCCAGCTCTCCACCAGGGCCAGGTTGTCGCCTCCCTGGTAAGAGTCGGCAAAGACTATGCTCACCCGCCCGTCTGCTTGCAGGATCTTGCGAGTGGCTTCCGGATCGTCGCCTATCCAGCTTATGAAATCCGAGACCACCAGCATATTTCCGCCTTCGCCCGCCAGCAAGCTGCCGGCCAGCGTCATAGCGCTGGAGAGGTCGGTAGAGACGGCTTTGGGCTTAAGGCGAAGCAATGCGTCCCTGGCCTCGGCGGGGCTGCCCTCCGAAAGAACGGTCAGGGGCATGCTCTTTGCCAGCACGATGCTGATCCTCTGGTATTTGTCCAGGTAGGGATCTATCAACTGCAAAGCGCGGGAGCTGGCCTGCATGCTGGCCGAGCCGTCCAGGACCACCACCAGATGGCTGCTGGCCGGACCAGCTTGCATGATGAAAGGCCCGGCGGCCGCGACGGATAGAGAGAGAAGCACCAGAAGCTGCACCCAGAATAGGGGATCATTGATCAAGCGGCTTAGTACGGCGGAGCGCTCCGCCTCGCCCTCTCGCAGGAACTGCGTGGCTGAGAAGCGGATCTCCTTGGGCCGGGGACGGATAAGGTATATTATTATCAGGGGAATTATAGAGAGGAGCCCCAGAAGGGCCATGGGATTCCTGAAAGGCATTAGAAGAGCCTTTTGAATCAAGAACTATGAAAAGGTTTGCGCAGGCCATAAATATAATCGAGGCAAATATCTTTCCCAAATTGAGGTTCTGGTTATGGTCGGCGCCATGGAGATCTATATGCTTTTGCCCAAGACCAACTGCAAGAAGTGCGGGCTTCCCACCTGCATGGCCTTTGCCGTGGGCCTTTTGGGCCGGGAGAAGAAGATAGATGAGTGCACTCCCTTAATTGAGGAGAAGAAGTACGAGGCCAAGCTGAAGAAGCTGCGAGAGGTGATGGCACCTATTGAGAATGCCTC
>JAPKYC010000199.1 GCA_026394505.1 Methanothrix sp. | reverse complement strand
TGAACTTTTGCTTCTGCAATTGGAGAAATTTAGAAAAATTTCTCTAGCGGACGGACAGATAATTGACACTGAAATGACAAAAAAACAGAGGGAAATTATTCAGGCGCTAAACTTGTGCGCCTGAACTTTCTGGAGGTTAGGTAAATCCTGATCCTATTCTTGTAAAATCTGCTTTCGTTCGCGAAGAGGCATGTCCATGACGCTCCCTTCTTTCGCGTAGAGTATATCAAAGACAACGTAGCTGGCTGGCAGGGCAATCTGTGCGAAGCCTTTCGCTCTGGTGGTCGCGCTCGGCGAGCGCGGCAAAACTGGGCTTGCCTTCCAGAAAGACGGCGTTCTCTCCGTCCGGATACAGCCAGCATGGGCTTGACGGGATTCGTTTTCTGGCTCCTCGTTGTATCGAATGGTTAATGGAATAGCTGAATAATCAAACCCCGGCGGTTACGGGAATAAACCACAGAGTCACAGAGCGCACGGAGGACGAACGGACGGAGAACTACTATTTGCTAGGATGCCGTATGCTATCCTTTTTCAAGTGTTGGCAATTAGGTAAATTGCGCGTCTCTGTGAGTTCTGTGTCTCTGTGGTTAATAATCATAGCGTGATAATAATACCCTGGTGGTTTACGGAATAGAATTACATCGCGAAAGTCGATCATTTCAGCGACTCCGCAGTCAGGCGCAGGGCCTCCATGAGGCTCTTGGCACAAGTGCGGGCTTTCTTCTTCTCCGGGACCTCCACGGTCCCTGCCATCTTGGACCTGACCAGGGCCTCGATCCGTTCTTTGTATTGATCGCGGTAGCTAGAAAGGTCCAATTCTCCGCTCAGGCTTTTTATAATCTGCATAGCCAGTTCCAGCTCCTTTTCCTGGGGCTCTGGAAGATCTATGATAGCCTGATAGCTCTGCGGGTCTAATACCTCCTCCGGATAGCGGAGAGTGGTGGCCACCACGGCCTGCCGGTAGTAATGGACCAGGACCGGTCTCTCTCGCGAGCGGAGGGAAATCCTGCCGATGGCTGCCTTTGCCGTCTTTTCCATGACGGTTCTTAGAAGTGAGTAGGCCTCCTCGGATTTATCCGGCAGCAGCAGATAGGTCTTTTCGAAGTAGTGAGGATCGATCTCAAAGAAGTTCACAAAGCGATTCAGGGCAATGGTGTTCTTCGATTCGGGCCTGGCAGCCTCGATCTCCTTTTTTTCCAGTACCGCGTAGCTGTCTTTCCCCAGAGGATATCCATAGACGATATCGGCCAGCGTGACCTCCTCGCCCTCCTGGCAGAAGCGCTTAACGGAGATGGGCGTCTTGCAGCTCCGATGAAGCATGCGAAAGCTGATGCGCACATCTTTGGTCATGAGCAGGGCCTTGACAGGGATGTTTACGAGACCGATCCGGAGGTTGCCGGACCAGGTAGTTCTGGGGGGAGCGGCGGCAGAAGAGCCATCCTGCGTCTTTTCCGGCTTTTCCTCGGCGAGCTGCACAACCTCGGGCATGGATAATAATTGGGGAGCAATCTACAAATGCTTTTGCACAAAAGGAGATACAGATGTCTGAAGACGCGACGGCATACGATCCGATCCGAAACCATCTTCCCTAATGTGCACGAATCTTGAAATTATGTCGCCCCTAGCCGGATGGGACGGGCCCGATTGCATCGCGGATGGCATTTTCCGTTACTCGAAGTGCATCTCCGGGATAAGGCTTTACATCGATGTGGAGGGCGGCTGTTTTTACGGCGGCACCTGCGGAGCTTGTGCCAATTTCGATGTGGAGCGGGAAGGCGGCCGTTGGATGCGCTTTGAGACCGATCTGACCACAACACCTGCCGGCGAGCTTGTCATGAGGCTGCGGGGATACAGCACCTGGGAAGTTGTTTACGAGCGCATCTCGGAAGGCACGGTCATCGATGAGACGACGGAGAGCATCGAGGATCTGGCGGTTTTCTTGGAAAGGTGCTTTGTGCGTCCTTTGTGAGCTTCGTGATGCGCCTGAGAAAAAGTTAACATCATTGCCTTTCATCTCTCTTCTCAAACATGGACATATTCGACGTGGCCGTCATCGGCGCCGGGCCAGCCGGCTCTATGGCCGCCAAGTATGCCGCCAAAGCCGGTGCCTGCACAATTTTGCTGGAGGAGCACGCCGGGGCGGGATGGCCGGTGCAGTGCGCCGGACTGCTGGGCCGGGAGGCTATGGCCGAGTCGGAGCTAGCGGCCGGCTCCTACATCTTGCGCGGCATGTTGGGCGCGACGGTCTTTTCGCCCGGAGGCCAGCGCCTGGACTTCAAAGCCAAAGCCTGCAAGGCCTGGGTTGTGGACCGGAGGCTCTTTGACCAGGCGCTGCTTGGCCAAGCAGTGCAGGAGGGAGCGAATCTCCGCCTTCGTGCGCCGGTGCGAAAAATCAGACGGGAAAAAGGGGCAAGTGTCCTCACCCTGGGCGGGGGCGAAGAGATCGAGGCAAAGATAGTAATATCTGCGGAGGGCGTCTCCGCTCTTCTCGCTCGCCGGGCCGGTATTGCCCCGCCGGAGGTGATCCTCTCCGGGGCCCAGGTGCAGGTGCCCTTTGCCGTGGAAGATCCTGAGAAGGTGGAGGTGCACCTGGGAGTGACGCCGGGCCTCTTCGCCTGGGTGATTCCTATGAATGAGGGCTCGGCTCGCATCGGTCTATGCGCTCGCGATCAGGGGTGCGAGCACTTGCGGGCGTTCTTGAAAACGGATGTTATCAAAAAGAGGATGCAGGGCACCCCCGTTGCCCTGAATGTGGGCGGTCTGCCCCTGGGCCCGCCTGCGGCGACGGCTGTCGCGGGCCTGCTGGCTGTGGGCGATGCGGCAGGCCAGGTCAAGCCCACCTCAGGCGGCGGAATCTATCCGGGACTGGTGGCGGCGAAAATTGCGGGCGGCGTGGCGGCTGCCGCGGCAATGGAGGGCGACGGCTCCAGAGAGCGCCTCATGGAGTACGACCGGCTCTGGAGGGCGGCCCTGGGCCGGGAGCTGGAGATAGGCATGAGGGTCAATCGCATGCTGGGCAAAATGAGCGCTCTGGAATTGGATGAGCTGGTGGGCTACCTGGCCGGCAAGCCCCGGCTCATAAAAGCCATAGAGGAACACGGGGATATCGACCGGCCCAGTCGCCTCATGGGCCGCATGCTCCGCCACCTGGACTGGGATGCCATCCGGCTGGCCAGGCTGCTGGGATACGCCTTGGGATAATGTGAGTTTTTTGGTTGTCTTCATCGCGCCTTAACGTAGGATTCAACAAGGTCCGGTTTCACGCGAAGGCGCGAAGCCGCGAAGTATGGTTTTCCAGTTGTTAGTTAGTCGCTCTGTGCGTTCTCTGTGAACTCTGTGTCTCTGTGGTGGAATAGTCGTTAGCCACTGGTTATGACCAAATGGCTGACGGTACTACCACCACAGAGACACAGAGCGCACGGAGGACTCACAGAGGACTCGATTATTCTATCACCACCCGAAATAGCGAGGAAACATTTATTTTAGCCTTGCTGTACTAGCTGTGGCCCGCCGCGGCTGTATGCCGTTTTATCCAGGACCGCCAGCCAGTCGAAATCGGTGAGACTTTGAGGAGTCAGTGCAAAGTAGGTCGGATTCTTCATACTGCCCGAGCGAGCCGGAAGAGCTGCGATTTCCGAAGCTGGAAGCCCCTGGCCTTTGTGAGTGGGAATGAAGCGCGCTGGCCCTGGGCCGGCCGTCAGGAGCGCCTCAAGAGTGCCGGCTTGTGGCTGGCCGATGCCATTGGCATCAGAAACGCCCACGGCCGAACCGAAGACTGCATAGCTTGGGCCGAAGATCTCATTGAGGTGCGCTCCAGCCGGCCACCACGTGAGCAGGTCGGTGCCTAATTGCCACTCCGCCTTCCCGCGCTGCAGATGGCTGTTGTGAGCAAAGGCCAGCACTTTCCCCCGGCCACGCTCGCGGGACACCACGTACGCCAGATTATCCGCCATCATCGCGTCGCGTAGATCGAGACCTTGGACAATCCTTTTGCTCGAAGTTCGCGCCAGCGCGGCATGATAATTCAGCAACTGCCGTGCGAGCGTTGCATACTGCATGGCTTCCAAATAGAGATTTTCGTCGCTCTTGGCTACCAGCTCGGGGCGGCGCACCTGCAATTCTGCAATGAGATCCTCAGTCTCAATTCGCAGGCCAGTTGCGGCCGGCGACAGCCCTACGGACTTCGTCGGGTCCATCATTGCAGCGGGGTTCTCCCAATCGGAGTCCTGGCCGAGAAGCTGGTCGATGCGTAGGCGACGCTCCTGGCCGCCGGCACCATCGATCGATGCCAGGTAATCGAGAACGAAATGCAAAATTTGTCTTGGACTATCGCTGAACATCATCTCGGTCGGACTGTCGAAGCCGTGGAACTGGAGCTTGAGGCGATGCGTCGCATCGGCATTATATTGTCGCATCCACTCCACGAGTTCTCGATTGGCCTCGAGCCGGCCAAATCCGTGGCTGAATCCCGTATCCTGCAAAGCGTCATACGATGCCGGGCCGCGACCTGCCACGTACTCGTTCACAGCGCGCGCCCGGGGGAAGCTGCTCTCCATGGCAATGGCGCTGAAGCCGTGCTTCTCCACCAGGTGCTGGAAGAGCCGGTTACGGAGCATAAGAATGTCCTCGCTGCCGTGCAGTGTTTCTCCCAAGCCCAACAGCTTCACCGAGTCGTCAAGTGAGGCCATGACCCTGTCGATGGAGGCGTTGAAGGTTTGGGACGAATCGATGGAGAACGAAATCGCTTCGTGCAGGATCCAATCGTCGAGGGTGGCATAGGCCGGGTGGGAACTTCTCTGAAGAAATAAACTTTTTTTCATTTTCTAAATCGCCTCCACCTTGCTATTTCCCTGCTCGTCCTCCACCACCAGCATTGTGTTGTCGAACTGCCCCTGCACGTCGCTGATGTGGCTGATGGCGATGATCTGGGGAAAACGCTCCTCCAGGCTGCGGAGCATCTGGATCATCTTCTCCCGGTGCTCCTGGTCCTGGCTGCCGAAGACCTCGTCCAAAATCAGGAAGGAGTAGCTCTCCCCATCCGGCCCGAAGCGCATCAGATACTCGCTGATGGCCACGCGCACAGAGACTGCGATCATGTCGATCTCGCCGCCCGAGTAGCGGGATATGGGATACCATTCGCCGCCGTCCTCGACCTGGATGTTGAAGTCGTCATCGATCTTGAGCAGGCTGTACTTGCCAGATACCTCCTCCAGGATCTCCCCGGCTGAGCGGGCGATGTCGTTCTTGACCCGGATCAATACCTGGTCCATGAAGCTGTTAACTAAACCACGGGTCACTTCCACTACCTCCATTCTCCGGTCTGCCAGGGCAGCATTCTTCTCCAACTCCTCTTTCCGCTGCGCTTCCTGGATGAGCCGGTCCCGCGCCGCCAGCAGAATGCCCATCTGCACTTGCCGCTCTGAAACGGCTTTTCTGGCCATTTCCAGCTCCGCTTCGGCGCGGGCCAGCATGGCTTTCGCCTTTTCGTGCTCCTCTGGGCTGTATGCCAGAGCGAACAGATGCTGTCTGCACTCTTTGAGATCCCTATTGAGCTTTTCCAGAGCTGCCAGGGCTGCCGCCAGCCTCTCTCGCGCCTCGATCTCGCCTGCCGTCATCAGGCGAATCTTCTGCTCCTCCTTCTCCGCTGCTCCGAGGTCTTTCTTCTCCTTAGTGAGTGCCTCATATTCCTGCGGATTGTAGCCCAGATCCTTTTGCGAGAGATGCAGAGCCTTCATGGCCAGGTCGAGCCTCTCGATTTCTTGCTCTTGCCTTTTTATCCTCTCTTTTAAGGTGGGAATTTGTGCCGCCCTCTCGGAAAGTTGCAGAAAACGATCGTGCAGCGGCTTGAGGGTAGCCTGGCGCTTTCTGGCTTCCAGGTAATCCGATTCGGCGTAGCCCAGGGCCTCTATCTGCAGGGTGAGCTGCCCCTGCCTCTCCTTGAGTGCAGCCAGCTCCCTCTCTCGCAGGGCAATCTCCGCTTCCAGGCCGGGCAGATCCTCCAGCCGCTGGGAGAGGCCGGCGTATTCCACTACCAGAGGCCCAAGAGCTTTTAGGGCCGCTTCCACCAGGGCCAGCTTGCCGGCGTCGAAACCTACCGTTCCCAGTCCCTCGATTTTAGCTGAGAGATCCTTCTGCTCGGTTTGGGACTCGTGCATCTGCATGGCCAGGCTCTTCAAATCGGCCTGCAGTGCTGAGCGCCGGCTCTTTTGGGCATTCAATTCGTCGAAGGCCGCTCGCAGATTGCTCCTCGATCTGGTCGCCCCCTCCATCTTCTCCGTTTGAGCGGCAATCCGGGCGGCAAGCTTCTCCTTCTCTGCTCTTGCTGACTCAGCCGATTTTTCATACTTCTTGATGAGCAGATCGCGCTGGCCCTCTAACGGCCTCTCGCAGGTTGGGCAGAGCCCTTCTGCTCCCAAGGCAGTGACCTTCTTTATGGAGCGCTCCGCCTCGGCATGGGTCTGCTCCTCTACCCTGTAGCTGCCCCTCAGCTCTGCCAGGACGCGGTTTAACTCGCTGCCGAGCTGATCCAGATCCTTATCCTGGCGGCGCAGTTGTGCTTCCTTTTCTTCGATGACTTGAAGGGCCTCCATCTCGGCGCGCGCCCCCGCCGCCTCGCTCCGGAGCCTGGCCAGGCGTTCTTCCTGAACATTCTTTCGCGCCAGCAGTCCATCCAGCTCCTTTTGCAGCTCTCTTTGCAAGACAAGCTCCGCCAGTTCGCTCTTGCACCTATTTTCTTCATCCCGGCAGGATGCAATCTCCTCTCGCCTGGCATGAGCTTTATGGAGATCATCAATCAGTTTTTTCGTGCGGGAGAGGTTGGCTACGATTGCTTGCTCTCGGACGGCCTCTTCCTTCTGCCGTGCCTGCATCTCGCTATGCTTATCACGGAGGCCCTCCAGGGCGAGTAGCCTGGCCTGCAGCTTTGTATGCTCTTCCTCTTTGGGCAGCAGTTCCTCTCGCATTGCTGCATCCTTGTCCAGCTCTTGGAGCCTTATTTGGCTTTCAGCAAGCGCTTTTTTCTCGCCCTGCCATGCGGACTCCTGGGCGGCTGCACGCCGCGCGGTCTCCTCATAGACCAATCTCCTGGGCTGCAGAACTTCCAGCCTATCCCTTATGCCCGCCAGCCTCTCCAGCATGGGCTGAAGATCGGATAGCCTTTTCTTGGAGGCATCGATCAGAGAGAGCCGCTTTTCTGCGGCTTTTGCGGTCTCTTCCAGCTCTCTGTCTGTTGCCTCCTGGCCCTTTATCCTCTCTACCAAAAGTCCATGTCGGCGCATCTTTTCGGCCATGGCCTCCAACTCCTGCCGTCTCCTCTCCCCTGCCTCCGCTAGCCTTGCCCGGCTCCTCTCTGCTTCCTGTAGACTCTTTTCTCCGGTTAGAATCTCCAAAGAGGCATTCTCCAGCCGGGCCTCTACGTCTCCCGTCTCCGCCAGTGCTCCCGCCAGACGGTTTCTTTGCTCCTCCAGGGAATCACGATCGGCTTTGATCTGCAT
>JAPKYC010000098.1 GCA_026394505.1 Methanothrix sp. | reverse complement strand
GGCGGTGTCGATGTCTTGCCTCTCTTTGAATTGGGCAGCTATCAGCCCCTCTTCATCTCATCCATCACTGAGCTGGAATATCTGAATAAGATGATTGCCAAATATACTCGCGAGGGTAAAGATGAGTTTGCGAAAGAGCTGGACAAGCTCAAGAAGATCTTTGAGATGGAGCAATCATGAAAGGATATGCCTGGGCCAACGGCGCTGCCACAATTCTCAATGCCGTGGCTACCTGGAAGGGAGCGGCCTTCGGAATCGATCTCAAAACAAGGGCCGAGGTGGAGCTGAACCATTCCGGCGACATTTTGGGAGACGTTCCCGGCGTGGACACCCGCCTCATCGAGGCCTCTGTAAGACTGGTAGAGGAGCGATTGGGCTATAGCTACGGAGCAGTAGTGCGAACTTACAGCGAGATTCCTGTGGCCGGCGGCCTGAAGAGCAGCAGTACCGCGGCCAACGCCACCGTCCTGGCAACCCTGGATGCCGTGCAGGAAGAGATGGACCTGGTAGAGGCGGCCAAGATCGGTGTGGCCGCTGCCCGGGAAGTAGGGGTGACCATTACCGGCGCTCTGGACGACGCTTTGGCCTCAATGCTGGGCGGCGTTGTGGTTACCGACAATCGCCACATGATTTTGCTCAAGCGGGAGGAGTTCTCTCGCCATGTTATGCTCCTGGTTCCGGAGCGAAAGCTCTTCTCCATTGATACCAATGTTTCCAGTTCCCGGCTCATTGCGCCCATGGCGGATGTGGCTTTTGATCTGGCCATGCGCGGCGATTACGGCCGGGCCATGACCCTGAACGGCCTGGCCTATTGCGCGGCTTTGGGCCTGCCTACAAAGCCCATGCTTCTGGCGCTGGAGGCGGGGGCAGAAGGTGTGAGTCTCTCGGGAACCGGGACGAGCAGATCATAAGGCTCATCGATCGGCGCATAGGCATCTCTAGAAAGATCTTTGAGGCCAAAAGGGCGGAAGGAAAGCCGATCAGCGATCCACAACGCGAGAAGCAGGTATTAAGCCGGGCTATGGACCTGGCCACGGAGATGAACCTGGACACAGGAGCTGTCAAGATCATCTTCGAGACCCTGATTATGATGAGCGTGAATAAGCAACAAGAGCTGCAGGGCCGAAATCAAGGATAGATCATGGTCGATATTGCGGTAATTTCGGGGTCCAAATCAGATCAAGCAATTGTGGACAAGATCGTTACCAAATTGGAAGAGAAGGGAGCGTCCTTTGAGCATAAAGTGCTCTCCGCCCATCGCAATCCCCAGGAGCTGGAAGATTTCATCTTAAAGAGTGATGCTCGCGTTTTTATCGGCATTGCCGGACTTTCTGCGGCGCTGCCCGGCGTTATCGCCTCAAAAACGTCACGCCCGGTCATTGGAGTGCCGGTAAGTGCGAAACTTTGTGGCCTGGATGCACTTTTATCAATTGTTCAAATGCCGCCCGGAGTTCCTGTGGCCTGCGTGGGCATCGATAATGGAGAAAATGCGGCGCTATTAGCCCTTAGAATTCTTGAATCGGGAAGATAGCTATTTATACAATGTCA
>JAPKYC010000166.1 GCA_026394505.1 Methanothrix sp. | reverse complement strand
TGCCCCCGGGGCGGCAGCTCCTGCACTCCCAAGACCAGCAGATGGCCCTCGGCGGTGGTAACCTCCGCGCCAGGGATGAGGATCAACTCCAGCCTCTCTTCCCGGATGATCTTCATGGCCTTCAAAGAACCTTGCAGGGTGTCGTGATCGGTTATGGACAGGCCGGCCAATCCCCGGCGCACGGCGGCCCGGAGAATGGTCCTGACCTCATCGCGGCCGTCGGAACAGTTGGAATGCACATGCAGATCAAATCTCATCTTCGCCAGGGGCTCCCTTTCACAAATCCATTCTAGTTAGTCGCTCTGTGCGTTCTCTGTGAACTCTGTGTGCTCTGTGGTGGAATCGTCGTTAGCCGCTGGTTATCGCCAAATGGCTGACGATACTACCACCACTGAAGACACAGAGCGCGAGGGAGGACTCACAGAGAACTCAATTGCTTAATTTCCGGCACGGCGAGGCAGCCTTGCAGGGCCGAGGCCGCCGCTGTGGCAGGGCTTGTCAGATAAACCAGTCCTCCTTTGCCCATCCTTCCCGGGAAGTTGCGGTTAGATGTGGAGACGCAGACCTCGCCCTCCGCCAGGACGCCCATGTGCGCTCCCAGGCAGGGCCCGCATCCCGGCGGACCGATCATCGCCCCCGCTTCCACCAGCGTCTGGATGATGCCGCTTTGCAGTGCCGCTAGCAGGACCTCCCGCGAGGCAGGTATGACCAATGTTCTGGCCATAACCCGTCCCCCCTTTAAAATGCGCGCCGCCACCTCCAGGTCCTCCAGCCTTCCATTGGTGCAGGTGCCTATGAAGACCTGATCGACCTCCAGGCCCTCCAGTTCCGAGACCGGCCGAACGTTGTCCACCCGGTAGGGCGCTGCCACCTGCGGCTCTAAATCAGTTATGTCGTACTCGTATTCGTAATCGTAGGAACCGGGATCGGAGAGCACGGGCTTGTAAGTTTGCCGCGCCCGGCCCGCCAGCCAGGCATCCGTCTTTTTGTCGGGCGGAACTATTGTAGCCTTGGCCCCCATCTCCACTCCCAAATTGCAGAGCGTCATCCTGCCGGAGATGCTCAGAGCCTCGATTGCCGGGCCGATGTACTCGACGGTCTTGTAGGTCGCCCCGTCTGCGCCCAACTTTCCTATTACCATAAGTGCCATGTCCTTGGCAGAGACGTTGGGCCGGAGAGAGCCGAATACCCGCACGGCTATGGTCTTTGGCACCTTGAACCACAAACGCCCCCGGGAATAGATCTCAGCCATATCCGTTGCCACCACGCCTGTGCCAAACGCCCCTAAAGCTCCGTAGGTGCAGGAATGCGAATCGGCTCCCACCAGCAGGAGGCCGGGCAAAGCAAAACCCTGCTCGGGAAAGACCTGATGGCAGACTCCGCTGCCCAAGTCAAAGAAGTTGGTGATATTCTGCTCTCTTGCCCAGGCCCGCACATCCCTTTGCAGCTCTGCTGCCGTCTCATTGTTGGCCGGAACGATATGGTCGAAGGGTATGACAATCCTCTCCGAGTCCCATACCTTCTCCGAGCCCATCTCCTGGAAGGCCTTGATGGCCAGGACACTTGTTCCGTCATGAGACAACGCATAATCCACGCCTGCCTCAACAATCTCCCCCGGCTCCACCATTTTAGTAGAACCGGAGGCCCGCGAAAAAATTTTTTGACTTATCGTTCCAATCGCCATTCTCGCCCGCCTCAGGACTTAAACGGCTATTCTCTCTCTTAAGCTCAACGCTTGCACTTTATGTCCTCCGAAGAGGGCATCATGTAGGCGATATCCTCCGCAGGATGGCGGTAGAGCCTTGAACCCAGCCGCTTTTGATCCAGGATATGCCCGATCAGGCCGATGCTTCTGCCCAGGGCAAACAGCCCATTGAGATAGCCCAGTCGCACCACCTCATCGATCTCCACCTTGCTGAAAACTCCGCTAGAGCTCATCAGATCTAAGAAGAGAATGCCGATGCACCCGTCGACATTCAAGATCAGATTTCCCTTCTTGGCCGTGGTAAGCTCCTCCACCTGCAGGGCAAAATTGAGCAACTCTGTGCGGGGGAAATTCGCCCGGGCGTAGTTGATGAGTATCTGCACGCGCTTGTCCGGGTTCTTAACGCTCTTGATCTTGTGGCCGATGCCCGGAATGTTTATGCCCTTCTTCTTCATATCATTCACGAACTGCTCGGGCGTAATATCCATCTCTTTGGCGTGCTTGAACTCGCGGGCGGCATCGTCGATGGCTCCGCCGAAGCGCGGACCGATGGTCAAGAGGCCGCTGCATAGTGATGATATGAGGTCTTTTCCGGCGCAGGAGGCGACAATGGCGTTGTGGGCCCCGGATACGGCCGGTCCGTGGTCGGCCACGATCTGCAAGACCAGCTCAATGAACCCGGCGGCATAGTCGGGCAGCTCCTTCTTGAACCAGAGCAGGCCGATGACGCCACCAATGCCCATCTTCTCATCCATAACCGCAGAGAGCTTCTTTCCGGCATAGAGCAACTCTTCACCGCTGTCATCAGAGATGGTGCAGATGAATGTGGTCGGCTTTCTGATATCGCCGGAAGTGAGCGCTTTGCTGTAGTCCGCCGGAATTTTAGGTGCCTCGGGCTCAATAAGTGGCAAGACCACTCCCTGAGAGAGCAGCATCTCGAATACCTGTCGCACCGTATCGCCATAGCCGTCGAATGACGTGGGAACATAGGCACCTGCCTCTAAAAAGGCGTCATTCTTGGCCTGAGCCGTCTCCTTCTGAGTATCTGCCTTGGCTCCGGCATGGCCGAATTGAACGCTGGCAGGAAGCACGGGCGAGCAGGTTCCCGTCACCCAGGCCACCAGCGGCTTCTTGATCTTGCCCTCTTTTAGGGCTTGAATGATCCTGTACTCGTCTTCACCGCCCAACTCTCCCAAGCAGGCAATCATCTTAATGGCGGGATTTTCCTCATAGCGCAGGATATGGTCGAGCATGGTCGAACCGGGACATCGATCTCCGCCAATGGCCACGCCCTCGTAAATGCCGTCTGAGTTTCTGGAGATGATGTTGAAGGCCTCGTTGAGCATGCCTCCCGACTTGGAGACAAAGCCCACACATCCCGGCCGGTAGAGCTTGGAGGCGATGATATTCTCAATGGTCCCGGCCGTATTGCCGATGCGAAAAGCTCCTGCCGTCATGCCTCCCACCGTGGCTGGACCGATGATGATCTTGTTCTGCTTTTTAGCCGTGGCGCTCATGATCCGCGACTGCCTCTCCGGCACGCCCTCGGCAATGACTGCCACAATGCGAATGCTTTCCTCGGCCAGTGCCTCCATGGTGGTCTCGAAGGCGGAGCGATGCGAGGCGAAGTTGACCATCACATCGGCCTCTGGATAGGCCTTAGCCGCCAGGGAGATGCTCTTGTACCTGGGCAGGATGATCTCTTTGCTTCCCCAGAAGGCCTTGTGGATGCCGGCTCGACTGGGATTGATGATGGCAGAGATGCTCGGGGCGGGGCGATTGCAGATATAGTCGAAGTCCAGCATGCGCTGGATGGCATTGGTCTGATAGCCGTAGACGAAGGCCTTCGTGTTTCTGTCAAAGAGAACGTAATTCTTGCTCATGCAGATGCATCCTCCAGGGCCAGGGGAACAATTCTGGTCATATGCGTCTCAGGTCCGTATACTTCAATGGGCACGCCTAGCCTTCCGCCAACACTACGCATGAGCGTCAGGCCCTGCTCATAATTGGGGCCGCCCCTCCTCACATAAATCTTGACACCCGCTTCTTGCAGCTTTTCCTGGTACTCCTCCAAAGCCATGACCACGCCCTTGAAGGTCTTGGCCACATCGGTGAAGTTGGCAATAGCGCCTCCGATGAGCAGCATCTTTCCGCGGGGGTCAATGTGGCGCGTCATCAGGTCCAAAATGGTCCTGGTGTAGTAGTAGGTCTCTTCAGTGTTGGGATCTCCGCTGTATTCGCCGTAATTGGCCATCTCTTTGGCAAAGCCCAGATCGCAGATAGTATCGGCGTAGATCACGCTCGCCCCGCCGCCGGCCACCATGGTCCAGACCCTTCCTTCCGGGTTTAAAATGGTCAGCTTCAAAGAGGCTCCCGTCTTGGAATCAAGATCCTTGATGAACAGCTCCTCATTGGACAGGCTCCTGCCGAAGGGCTCGGGGAAAGCGAGACCTGACCATCTTTTCCTCTGCCAATACTCCTCGGCATCATCAAGCTTGGCCACCATATCCAGGGGCACAATGGAGCCGTTATGGAAGGTGAAGGGATTTATCTCCAGGTAGGAAAAGCCCGTTTCTGCATAAAAGCGCCACAAAGCCTTGACGAAATTCTCAATGGCGATGCCTTTTTCCCCTAGATCCTCAGGCAACCTGGATTTTATATCAACGCCATCCATTCCTGCCAGTACATCTACATGAAAACGAACTACCTTATCCCAATTCTCCTCCACAAAGACGCCGCCTTGCATGGAGAAGAATATGTTGTCGCCATCGCTGTTCGAGCTAATGGCCACATAAAGCTCCTCTATGTGGGGTATGAAGGGTTCAATTAAGAAATGGGATAGCCTTCCGGTTATGCCTTCAACTGCTACCTCTGCACCCATATTCTCCTGAAGGTATTTCTTCGCCCCATCCCAATCTGCATCCAGAAGAACCAGCCCGTGCTTGCCCCTCTTTCCAAAGAGCTGATCCGGCTTGACGACAAGCTTGGCCGTCTTCAGCCAGGGATGAGTTGATGCCAGCTCCTCCAGATTGGTCTCTGGTCCCACAAGGGCGAGATCACCTTTATAGGAGAATTCATTGAGGTACTGGGGAAGGAATCCGGCCAGCAATCGCTTTGCATCGTACTCCCTAATGCCTCTCTGTGCCATGTCCAAAACCACCTTCGCCACCCTAATGATTTTCTTATTTACAAACCTTTCTAAAGGAAAAAGCCAGAATATCTCTCGAATGGCGAAATACTCCCGGGAGACCGGCATTCCATGAAGTGTCCTGTTTGCGGAAAAGGCTGCATTCAGCCTGTAGAAGAGGTCCTGGCGAAGATCGAGCAAAAGTACTCGGCCTGCCCCGCTTGCGCGCCGGAGCCCAATTTAGACAAGACCGTGGGGGCAAAGCTTCTTCCGGAGAGACTGGAACGGTGCCGGTCCTGCGGCAGAGCGACGCTTGATGCTGTAATGCTGGATGCCCTGCGCCTGCTGCAAGGTTTCGGTCTGCGAAGCATTGATGAGACGCTACGCTCCGTAGGCTCGCCGCTAATAGAGGTGGGCTATCCCCTGGCGTACTCGCCCAGGCTTGGGCCCAGGAGCCTGATAATTTCCGGTGGCAGGTACAGCAAAAAAGCCGCAGAGGCGATGCTGGAGCAAATTCCGGAGATCAAGGGAGTGATTCTGAGCCGAGGCGTTGCCGGCGTGGTCGATTCAGGAAGAAAGCCCCAGGAGAATGTGCTATTGGCCGGCTGCGACCTGCGCGCTGACATCTCTCAGAGTCTCTTTGGGGAAACGGTGATATACAAGAACCAGTCGCGTATGCACATTGATTTTTCCCGGCTGAGCGCCCCCAAGATGAGAATTTTAGAGCAGTTGTATTTGCAAGGAAAGCTTCGCGATGTGGTTGATGGGCTCTGTGGTCCGGGAACTCTGGGGCTGATGTGCGTCTTGGCCGGGGCCAGGCGCGTGGTGCTCAATGATGCCTGGCATGCCGGCGTGCAAAATGTACTGCTCAATCTAGAAGCTAATAGAAGCTTGCTGGGAATCGATGAGATAGAGTATCCGGAAACTTCCACGAGCTTCGTTGCAAAGGAGCCGGTGCTCGTCGGTCGCGCCCACGGGTCATGTGAGATCGAGGTCTATCATGGCGACCTTTTGAGGCTCTTTTCCAGAGCGCGGCCCGCCGACATTTGCTTGATCGATCACTTTCCCGGCACGAATACAGCGAAGCTGGAGAGGGCCTGCCGCTGCTGTAAAGAGATAGTAATCGTATGATTGATAAATAAAGATTAGTGGGACAGCGCGGATTCGAACCGCGGTCCAAGAGTCCCAAACCCTCGAGGATAGACCAGGCTACCCCACTGTCCCAAAATGCGGTATGCCCTACTGGTCTGTAGTCTTTAAAAGCCTTTTGCTAAGTTTTAATCACAACCTTTTTAAATCCTGCTTTAATAGGAACATCTCATGGGAAAGACAGGAAGCGTACAATGGGTCAAGATCAAGGGCAGAAAGGGTCAGGTCCGGCAGGTTACCAAGGCCGAGGCCACTCACAAGAAGCCCGGTCCGATGCAGAGATATACAGCGGCAGGTTCTAGAGTCAAGAAGATAAAGAGATCTGCGAAGGCTACTCAAATCAGAACATGATCTCCCTGGACGTAGTCTTAGTTCGCTACGGGGAGATCACACTAAAAGATAGCTGGACCAGGCGGAACTGGGAACGCATTTTGGCCGGCAATATAGCTTTTTCCTTGCATAAAGCCGGGGTGGAGCATAAGATGGAGAGGGATGAAGGCAGGATCTTCGTCCACACCTCTGACTACATGGCAAGCGAGATTGCAGCAAGGGTTTTTGGAGTAGTCTCAACCAGCCCCGCCATAACTGTGGCTTCCGATCTGGAGGAGATAAGCCGGGCGGCGGCGGAGCTGGCAGGCCAGGAAAAGCCGGTCACTTTTGCCATCCGGCCCAGGCGCTCCGGGGTATCATTCTCCAGCGAACAGATAGGACGGGTCGTGGGTGAGGCGGTTAGAACTGCAACGGGCTTTGTCGTGGACCTGGATGAGCCGGAACTGGAGATCTTCGTTGAGGCCAGGAAAGAGAGAGCCTTTATCTTCACCGAGGTGGTGAAAGGCGTGGGCGGCCTGCCCCTGGGCTCGCAGGGCAAGATGTTAGTGCTCATTTCCGGAGGCATTGACTCGCCCGTGGCCGCCTGGATGATGATGAAGAGGGGCTGTCCGGTCACCCTCCTGCATTTCGACTCCCGGCCTTACGCTGATGCCATAGAGCAGTCCATGAGATGCGCAAAGGTTCTGGCGGACTGGACGGCTGGGCGAAAGATCGATTTTATAACCATCCCCATCAGCCGGGGAATTGAGAAGATAGCATCTCACTATCCTAGAGCCACCTGCGTTCTCTGCCGGCGCTTGATGTACCGCATAGCCTCCGAGGTCATGGAGATGCAGGGCTGCCTGGGCATTGTCACCGGCTATTCCATGGGCCAGGTGGCCTCGCAGACCGCGGATAACATCCTGGCCGAGCAGGCGGCGTTGGGAGTACCAGTATTCCATCCGCTCATCTCTCTGGACAAGACGGAGATCGTGGATCTGGCCCGAAAGATCGGCACCTACGGCATTGCCGCAGAGACCAAATCCTGCACTGCCGTGCCGAGCAAGCCCATGACAAGGGCCAAGAAGGACGAGATCCTCCTGGCAGAGGAAGAGCTGGGGCTGAAGGAAATAGCCAGGGCTCTGGTCAAAGAGATGACTGTAACCAGAATCGGATACCATGATATATGATTTATCCGTTAGCAATATCCACATTCATTATTGATAATATCTGATCTGTAAGTAATGAACTAACTTAAGGATTATAAACAAAGATTCTTTTTTTGTCCGGCGCAAAAGCCCTCAAAAGCAATCGATCATTCCCCTAAAGATCAAATGATATTGATTGTGGCCAAAATAATCCTTAAATTTCAAGATTTATGCAACAATTTCGATACCAATCCCAGACAAATAAAGGCGCAAAACATAAATATTAAAAGAAGAGAGTATGTACAATAATTGATATAATTGCAATGATTGATTTAAGGTTCCTTTGGAATTTGCATCACGAGATAATGATGAACAAGCCACATTGGTCACATTTGTCGTGAATCTCGCAAAGAAGGAAAGAATATTGGCAAATGTATTGATTTTGATCATAATTTTCGGAGAGATATGGATGGCTGAAGATAAAAGAAGTTCCAAAAAAGAGGGAAAGGGCACGATGACAGTTCAGGAGGCAGGCCGGAGAGGTGGCATGAAGACCGCCCAGACACATGGCAAGGATTTTTATGAAGAAATCGGCCACAAGGGCGGTCAGAGGGTCAAAGAACTGATTGAAGAAGGAAAGAAATCTAAGGCACGGAGTGCCGAGAGGCAGTAGCACCTTTTTTTGTAAGAAAGCAGGCCAGTCCCGGCACAGGCCGCTTTACAGAGAGCCTGCGCTCATCGGTTGATGGTCCTCCGCTTTTTCGCTCGACGATATTGCCATCTCATCTTCTATTCCTGTGAACCGCACTCCGTAATCGTTGATCCCGGTCATCTATCATCTTCATATGCCACATTGTGGGCTCTAAAGCCCATGCATTCACCACCCCGGTCACATGTCTCTTGCGATAATACGGTACTATTGCCTTCTTGCTGCCATACCCCGCGGTTCCATAACCCTAATTCGTCGTATTGCTCCCAGGTTCCGTCGGATCTTATATCAAATGTCACGTGCTTAGAAGTTCCCCATGACCAGTCCCATGTTCCGACCGGCGAGTTGGTAGCTACTCCTGTGCCCGCCTGAAACACAATGAGCATAGCTAAAAAAAATAAACAATAATTTCCCTCCTTTTAACTTGACTGCCTTACATCCGGTTACTATTACTAATGCCCCCATCTCCAGCACCGCCTGAAAATGCTTCCGGGCTAGCTCGATGTCGCCTTGTCGCCGAAGGCGAGGCCGTACACGGTCTGCGAGTCCTGGGGATCGATCTCGTAGGTGCGACGCAGGTAATAGGGAGCCCGCAGTCTGCCCTCCTCCTTACCGAGGATGACGCCCAGGTTCTAGAGGGCCACGAGATTCCTGGGATCGACTGCAAGAGCGCGCATGGTGCACTATTTGGCCCGCGGGAGGTCGCCCGCCCGCTGGCAGCCGAGCGCCAGGGCTGCGAAGGCGTGCGAGCTCTTCAATGCATTTGCGCAGTTCGAATGGCTGCTTTTCTATCTCCCTCCGATGTGTTCAGTTTGGACTCGATAGATACATCCTTATCCAGACGGTAATCGATATGAATCATGGTTATTATTCTCTGCACACCCATCTGTTCCAGCTTTTTATTCGCTTTCTCGATCACCTCAAAGAGCTCTTCAAAGCTGCTTGCCTCAATGGCTGTAGACATGGGTCCGGCGGCGAATTTAATCCCGAACTGTCTCAAAAGCTCATGAACGGCCAGCACATATTGGGAGGCGCTGGTTCCCTCACCCATGGGAATGGTGGCGAAGTCTGCTACGATCATAGTAGTATATCAATTTACAAATATATAAAAGCTGCCGGCAGGCATCGGTCCAGCCCATTTGCATCAATCAAGCCGGCGGGAGAAGAGCGAGAACCTTTTTTGCCGAGACTACCGGGTCCTCTGCCTCGTAGACCGATCTGCCCACAATTAGATAGTCGGCGCCGGCCTCTAGAGCTGCGCCAGCGGAGCCACCTTGGGCGCCTACGCCTGGCGAGATGATGATCCGCTCTCCGATGATGGAGCGGATCAGCTTAATTCTCTCTGGGCGCGTGGCAGGAGCCACCACACCGGCTGCGCCCACCTCCACCGCCAGCCGGGCCATATTCTCCGCCAGGGGCGCCATAAACAGCTCCGCCCCGGGGTGGCTCATCTCCGTGACCACAAAGAGATCGGCTCCGTGCGCAGCGGCGCTCTTTGCGCAGGCTTGCAGAGAGTCCTTTCCCGGGAAGGCCTGAGCGATGATGCCGCCCGCCCCCGCGCCGAGCACCGCCTGGCAGATGAGCCGGTTGGTATTGGGAATGTCGGCCACTTTCAGGTCGGCGATGACAGGCGCAAAGGCGCTGATCTCCGTTACGATTCCGAGACCAGCAGAGAGGATAAGGGGATAGCCGATCTTGATGGCGTCGAAGTAATCTTTTAGCTGCAAAGCTAACGAAAGGGCCTGTTCTCGCGTTGTGACATCCAATGCCAGGATCAGCCTTGTCTTCTTCTTCATGAAAGTCAGATTCCCTAAATGCAGCCGTCGATCAGCACCATTGCCTCTCGCAGATCGCCCACTACCTCGCGCCCAGAGCGCTCACCCTTGCGGTCCAGAAAGAGCGCATCCAGGCCCGCCTCTAGAGGCGACTCGTAGTCGTAATTGTAGTGATCGCCGATGTGCAGGACCTCGAAGGGCTTTGCGCCCATGTGAGCGCAGACCGTGCCGTAAATCAGAGGCGATTTCTTGACCTCCCGGAAATCGCTGGTGGCAGAGAAGGTCTCGCGGAAGTAGTCCGACAGGCCTTCCAGCTCAATGTCGATGAACTCGCGGGCGGCGTTGGATGTCACCACCAGATCGTAGTCCAGAGAGAGCAGGTCGAGCACCTCCTGCACCTCGGGATAGGTCTCGATCTCGTCCTCGTACATCTGCAATAGCTCGTCCTTACCCACCTTTAGCCCGAACCTCTCGATCCAGTAGAACAGGTCGTACCATTCCAGCTTGTCGCTGCCGATCTTCATGTACTCGCCGACAACGTAACTCTTGGCTGCGGGAAAGTCCAGGCCGGTCTTCTCGGCGTAAAGCATGGGCATGCCTTCCATCCAGACCTTGTCCACGAACCTGGATTTGACCAGGGTGCCGTCCATGTCCAGGGATATGACGCGAATCATCTAATTCTCCGGTTGAAGTAGTTTGGATCGTTCTATGGGTTATTATTCTTTTTGGGCCAAAATGATATTTAATCGAATCTGATTTTTTTACGACTGCCGTAAAGTTTATATTCGTTATATGTCGTAGTACGTCGCATGCCGTAAATCGGATTGGAGAATAGGGGTGGGGTGAGAGGAGCTTATTTGCCCCAGCTATTTGACTTCGGTCGCCTTCGGCGTTTACCGAAGAAATAGGAGAATGATTTCATGAAACGGAATAATAAGTTAGCGAAAGCCAGGTTCGTTATTGTGTTGATGGCCCTGGCCATGCTGTGCGTTTCTGCTGTGGCACAGGAGAACACCACGGACTACTGGGTAACAAAGGCCAAGGATCTCAGATTGAACGGCTCAACCGATGAGGCCATCTCGGCATACGACCGGGCCCTGCAGATTGATCCCGCAAACGATACAGTATGGACCTACAAAGCCTTGGAGCTTGCCATCTCCGGGAGAGATGAGGAGTCCATTCGGGCTTCTGAAAAGGCGCTTGGCATTCTGGATGAAAAATTGAAGTTGAATCCTCAGGATGCAGAGTCCTGGATGAGGAAAGGCCGGGCTTTGAGCAACTTGGGCCGGCAGAATGAATCCAACCAGGCCCACGAGATGGCGGTGCAGATCTTCAACCAGAGCATCCAGAAGGACCCCGGGAACGCCAGCCTCTGGAGAAACATGGCTGAGGCGCTCATGAATCTGGGTCGGTGGGAAGAGGGCTTGCAGGCTCTGAACAGGGTGACGGAGATTGATCCCAAGAACCTGGACGCCTGGGAAAGAAAGGGCGAGTTTCTTACCTTGATGAGCCGGACCAACGAGTCTCTGCAAGCCTTTGACATGTCTTTAGAGCTGATACCGGAGAACAACACCAAAGAGCGAGCACTGGTCTGGATGGCCAAGGCCCAGTCTCTTTCCTATGTGGACAGAAAGGAAGAGTGCCTGGCGGCTCTGGACAGGGTAACGGAGCTGGACCCGAGCTTTGTGGAGGCCTGGCGGACCAAGGGATATCTTCTGGCCGATCTGGGCAGGCAGAATGAATCTCTGGCCGCCTACGAAAAGGCCATCAAGATCGATCCCGCCGATGTTCTGACCTGGAGCGAAAAGGGCTCGCTGCTTGTGCAAATGAGGAGATATAGCGAATCCCTGTCCGCTTTCGACAAAGCCCTGGAGCTGACGCCCGAGAGCGGCAGCAAAGAGCGAGCCCAAATCTGGATTTCTAAGGGAGAGGCCCTGAACAAGACAGGACGACAGGCACAAGCCCTGGCCGCCTTCCAGAAGTCAATCAACGCATCCGAAAAGGCACTCTTGAGCAACGCCAACGATACGAGCGTCCTGGAGCTGAAAGGCCGGGCGCTTCTCAAGCTGGACAAGTACGACGAGGCCATAAAAGCGTTTGAGCAGGCCATCGAGACGGCTATGCCCGGCTCATTCCAAGCACCGACTATCTGGATCGGCAAGGGCGACGCCCTGCGGGCTCAAAGGAAGAACGAAGAGGCGCTGGAGGCCTACAACCAGGCCATCGATCTGAGTCCCATCTATTCCGATGCCTGGGCGGGCAGGGGCGAGGCCCAGAAAGCCCAGGGCCTGATCACCGAGGCCAGCGCGTCGTTCTACGTGGCCAGGAAGCTGGGGTATAAGGAGTGACCCTGACTATTTTTTTAGTTAATGGTTGCCGGATCGGTCGGCGTTGTGAAAAGCAAAAAAAGAGGTGTGACTAAATGAAGATCGCAAAGATAGTAGTAGGCTCAAAGCTCGCCCTCGTCCTGCTGGCTCTGGCAACGCTGTGCGTCTGCGCTGTGGCACAGGATGAGACAGCAGATGAATGGTATAAAAAAGGGCGGGATCTGGACAGAAACGAATCTTACGAAGAGGCCGTTAAAGCATACAATAGAGCTATAGAGCTCGAACCTAACAATGCCACGTTCTATATTTCCAAAGTGCCCAGCCTCAACATGCTGGCCTTCACTACCAACAACCAGAGTAGACGCAACGAATCTCTGGAGGCAATCGATAAGGCCCTCCTGATAGATCCGAAAAATCCCGTAGCCTGGGAGTTCAAAGGCTCATTTCTCACTCAAATGGAAAGATACAGCGAATCCTTGGTGGCATTTGATATGGCCATAGAGAACATAAGCAGTTGCAAGCAAGATGGTCAGCTCAATCAGACCGAGTTTTTGTCTTTTATCTGGACCTCTAAATCCATCTCGCTATGGCAGTTGGTGAGGTACAACGAGTCTCTTGAGGCCGTCGATAAGGCCGTTCAGATAGACCCTGTCGGAAACTACGATGCCTGGGTCTTCAAGGGCCAGCTTCTCGCATCACTCGGAAGATATAACGAATCTCTCCAGGCTTTTGAGGGAGCTGCAGCCACTGAAACCGCCAACTCTCGGCCCGAGATCAGGGCCCTTCCCTGGGCCGATGAAGGTTATGTTCTCATGCAGATGAGCCGGTACGAAGAGGCTGACCAGATCAATCAAAAAATAATCGGCCTGAACATCACGGGCGAAGGTGCAGACCGCCGCCTGGCCGATGCCTGGCGCGGTCGGGGCAATGCCTTGGCAAAGCTTGGGAAGTATAACGAATCCCTGCAAGCCTTCGATAAGTCCATTGAACTGTATGAATATAATGCTCCCTACGCCTGGACTGGCAAGGGTGATGCTTTGCGTTCATCTGGCAGATATGATGAAGCGGTCAAAGCATTCGACCAGGCTCTGGAGCTTTACCCAATGCATGCAGATGCAGGGATTGCTCGTGCTCAGAAGGGCAGGGGAGATTCTCTCGCCAAGCTAGGCAAGAGCGAGGAGGCGCTGGCGACTTACGGTGCAGCCGTCGGTGCTTCAGACAAGGCAATCAAGGCTTTCAACAATGCCACGCCCCTCGACAGGGCCGTCTCCTTCACGTTTGATCCGTATCCTCTGGACCAAAAGTTCTGGATCGATAGAGGCAGCGCCTTGAAGGCCCTGGGCCGTGAGGACGAGGCTAAGGATGCCTACGAAAATGCCTTGGATTCAGCAAACAAGTCCCTCCTGCAAAGCCCACAGGATTTCAATGCCCATGACGCCAAAGGCAAGATCCTTTTCGAGATGGGAAGGGCCAATGAGTCCTTGGACAGCCTCAATCAAGCTGTCGAGGTAGATCCTCAATCTGCGGAAGCCTGGCGCTGGAAGGCAGGCATAGCGGCTGAGCTTGGAATGTACGAAGAGGCCCTCGCTGCTTACAACGAAACACTGCGACTCGGCGGGCAGGCTGAGAACGCCGAGATCTGGCAGGAGAAAGGTGTGGTTCTCATGGCTTTAGGACGCCAGGGCGAGGCCGATGCGGCATTTGCCAAAGCAAAGGAGCTGGGGTATCAGGAATGAAGCCTGCTAATTTCTTTTGATATTAAAGGAAAACAAAAGGAGAGTGGATTACTTGAAAAGAAGGAACGTCTGGAATAAGGCAAAAGAAGCAGAGGGCCCATCAAAAATTGTAGTAGGAGCAAAATATGTTCTTGCTCTGCTGGCGCTCGTGATGCTATGCGTCTGCGCTGCGGCACAGGATGAAACCGCAGATGAATGGTATAAAGAAGGGCGGGATCTGGATAGAAATGGATCTTATGAAGAAGCCGTCAAGGCGTACGACAAGGCCATAGAGCTTGAGCCCGACAATGCCACGTTCTATATTTCCAAAGTGACCGGCCTCAATATGCTGGCCATCCTCACCAACAGCCAAAGCAAATTCAACAAATCTCTGCAGGCCATCGACAAGGCACTTGAGATCGATCCGAATAATCCCAGAGCCTGGGAGCTGAAAGGCAATGCTCTATCTCAAATGAAGAGATACAACGAGTCTCTTGAAGCTTACGAAAGCGGCATTCAAAACATTGGGCTCTACAAAGGCGAGCTTAACCAGACCGAAGAGCTATCAGGCTTATGGCTGGGCAAGGGCACAGTCCTCTGCCTTTGGGCCGGTTCGACACATGATGAGGGCCTTTATGAGGATGCCATCAAGGCTTTTAATGAGGCTATTGAGTTGGACCCCCAGCAGATGAGGGGCCGGCTGGTCAAAGCCAATGCATTGCTGAATCTGGGCAGATATAACGAGTCCTTAGAGATCTTTGATGAAGCTATCGAGGCCGCTTCGCAGGACTCAGAAAAGGCCCAGATTTGGTTTGAAAAGGCTCATCTTTTCGCTGAACAGGGCAACTACAATGAGACTACAGAAGCTTTAGAAAAGGTCATTGAGCTGGCCCCGCAAGATATTGATCTCTGGATCAACGGGGGCGTCCTGCTCTCGGCAGTTCTGAGCAGAAACGATGAGGCCCTCAAATATTACGAAAGTGCCATCCAGATCGATCCCGAAAACAAATTAGCCTGGATCAACAAAGCCAACGCCCTCGTAAGGTTAAACCGGACAGCAGAAGCCACAGGAGCCTACCAAGAAGCCCTGAATATCACCAACAAAATCCTGGCGGACGATCCTGAAAACCCGAGCCTTTGGGCCGAGAAGGGGTTGCTGCTACACAATGTGGGAAACTCTGAAGAGGCAGTCAAAGCATTTGCCAATGCCACCCGTATCGATCCCGGGGATGAAATCTCCTGGAAGATGATGGGAGTCCTCCTTGCCAGCGAGCTGCACCGGTACGATGAAGCTGCTCAGGCATTTGACGGAGCCCTCAAAGCAAATCCCGAAGATGGTCAAGTGTGGAGCCTAAAAGCGGATGCCTTGAAGGCCCTGGGCAAGAGCGCCGAAGCGGAGGCTGCCAATGCCCGAGCCAAGGAGCTTGGGTATCAGGGATGAGGTTTACTAATTTTTTTTTTTGGAAATTATATAAAAGAAAACAAAAGGAGAGTGGGCATATTGAAAAGAAGGAACGCCTGGAATATGGCAAAAGAAGCAGATGGGCCGTTAAAAATAGTAGCCAGAGCGAAACTTGTTCTTGCTCTGCTGGCTCTGGCAATACTGTGCGTCTGCGCCCTGGCGCAGGAAAACACTACTGAATACTGGATAGACAGAGCAGATGAATCTATGAACAACGGCTCAATCGAGGGGGCCGTTTCCGCCTATAATGAGGCCCTGAAGATAGATCCCGATAATACAACCATACTGATTCAGAAGGCATTAGAGCTGAGCGTCTTAGGTAGAGTCAACGAATCCTCTGAGACCTACGAGAGGGCGCTCTCCCTTTTGGATGAAAACCTGTTGAAGGACCCCAACGATGCAAAGGCCTGGCAGTGGAAGGCTACCGTCTTGGGAAGCCTGAACAGACAAAATGAGTCCACAGCAGCTTATGAAAAAACTCTGGAGGGATTCAACGGGCGCATTGAGGAGAATCCAAGGGATGCTGATGCCTGGGTCGGCAAGGGCAATTCCCTGATGAACCTTGGGAAATGGGAGGAGGCGAGGGATGCCTACAACAGGGCCGTAGAGATCGATCCTCAGAATTACCACGCCTGGGGAAGGAAAGCGGAGGTCATAGGCAGAATTGGTGATCTCAACGAATCGATGGAAGCCTACGACAGGACTATCGAGCTGATACCCTCAGGCAATACTCAGGAGCGGTCAGATTTCTGGATGTCCAAAGCCGAAGTGCTGGCATACGGAGGCCTGGGCGATGATAGCCCAAGAACAGACCGGCTGGAAGAAGCCCTGACGGCCATCAATCATTCTCTGGAACTGGACCCCAAGAGCAGCTCAAAGTGGCACTTCAAAGCCTCCATCCTGTCGGAACTGGACAGAAAGGACGAGGCGGTAGAAGCATTTGATGAAGGCCTCAGGCTGAACCCCGAAAATGCTGACAATTGGCTGTGGAAGGCCAGCCTCCTCGTGGAGATGAAGAGGTACAACGAATCCCTGGAGGCTTATGATAAAGCCATCGAGCCGATTTCTGAGAACAATAGCGAAGATCTGGCAACGAACTGGTTCTCCAAAGGATGGGCGCTTAATAAGACCGGCAGAACAGATGAGGCCAAAGCGGCCTTCCAGAAGTCCCTGCAGCTTTATGACACGGCCATTTCAGAGAATGTCGGAAATATCCGTCTGCTGCAACAGAAAGGCCTGGCTCTATTCGAACTGGGCAGATATGATGAGGCTATCGAAGCTTATGACCAGGTCCTCAAGAAATCTCCAGGCATCGGGTTAGATACAACTGCTGTTAGCGCATGGATAGGCAAGGGCGATTCGCTCCGCTTGCAGGGCAAGAATGAGGATGCTCTGGAGGCCTACAATAAGGCCATCGATTTAGGGCCTCATTATAGCAATGCCTGGCACGGCAGGGGAGAGGCGCAGAAGGCCATGGGTCAGGTTGGCAACGCCGGCTTATCGTTTTTGGTGGCGGATAAACTGGGGTATGAGGAATGACCCCTCTTCCTTTTTCCGAGCTAAATGGAGGTCTGTAAATGAAAATAAGATTTGCTATTGCCTTGTTAGCGATAGCTATGCTCTGCGCCTCGGCCGTGGCGCAAGAGAAAACCGCAGATTATTGGATAAAAATTGGAGACGATCTGGCTCTAAACAAGAGCAACAATCAGGAAGCACTGACGGCATATGAAAAAGCCATTCAATTGGACCCAAGGAATTTCCAGGCATGGGAAGAGGTGGTCCTTGTTTACCATGTCCTTGGGAAATACAACGAGTCTCTGACTGCCTATGAGAAGCTGACCGAGATCAAGCCCGAGAATGCTCTTGTCTGGAAGGGCAAAGGCGATGCTCTCAAGGCTTTGGGCCGGCAGAGCGAGGCGGATGCGGCTTTCGCAAAGGCCAAGGAATTGGGATATAAAAATTAATTCAACATTTTAAATTTTTTGTTATATAAAAAAGAGGTGACTGAATTGAATAATCAAAATCGAGTGGGGAAGAAACAGACGAATCTGAGGTCCAGAGTCATCATAGGCCTCTCGTTGCTGGCTCTGGCTGCACTTTGCACCTGCGTCTTGGCGCAGGAAAATACTGCAGACTCCTGGTATAAAAAAGGCCAGGAGCTGATGGAAAACGAGTCCTATGAAGAAGCCCTAAAGGCATATGACAGCGCCATGGAGCTCGATCTAGAAAATGCCAGAATCTGGATGGGCAAAGGGGATACCCAGATACGAATGGGTAACTACAATGAATCCCGGGAAACCTACGAAAATGCGTTGAATATCACCAATAAATCCTTGGAAGTAAATCCGCAGGAGGCAAAAGGCTGGCTTGTGAAAGGAGATCTCCTTCTGAGGCTGTACAGGTATGATGAGGCCCTCGAATCCTATAACAGGTCACTGGAGATAGATCCAAAAGACAAAGAGGCCTGGCTGAACAAGGGCAAGGCTTTGGATACGCCCACATATCGACTTCAGGGACCAGAGCGCATCAGAGCTTTTGAAGACGCAATCATTGCCTACAATGAAGCCATTGAGATTGACCCAAATTACGGAAATGCCTGGATGAACAAAGGCTATTCCCTCCTTTCCCTGGCCGCATTCAACAAAGACCTCAGCGAGTATAACGAGTCTCTGAAGGCTTTTGACAAAGCTATCGAGCTAATACCGACCAGTGATATCAGGAACCTCGCGCTGGCCTGGGATGGCAGGGCTATTACTCTCATGGGCATGGGCAATACACTCGAAGATAACGGTAGGCAAGATGAGGCCAGAGCCAGGCACGAGGAAGCGGTAAATGATTATAGCAAGGCTATAGAGCTTGGTCCGAGTTTCGCTGGCCTGGAAGCACAACTGTATCGTGCCGGCATCCTCGCTGATCTGAGCAGGTATAACGAATCCCTTGCTGCCTACGATAATGCTATTGAAGCTAAACCAAATTACCCTCCTGGCGACTATTCCATGTACGTTGCCATGCTCTTTTCGGGCAAGGGCGACGTTCTGGAAAAGATGGGTGATCACGGGGATGCTCTCAAAGCATTCGACAATGCCATCGAGCTAGATTCCACAAGTGCAGAGGCTTGGAAGGGTAAAGGAAATTCCCTCAAAGCTTTGGGACGTCAGGCAGAAGCTGATGTCGCCTTTGCGAAGGCTAAGGAGCTGGGGTATCAGGGATGATCTCCGTCAATCTTTTTTCACGTATCCAATCTAAAGAGACGGCAGTGTCCGAAGACTGAACAAAAGACCGTAAAGGGGGCGTCTGGGATTGGCGAATAGCGGTGGCTGTTTATTGGCGTTCTTGCTGGCATTCCTCTTTGTCGTATCAGCGGCGGCCTCCGATGATCTCTCCGGTCGCTGGAAGATCAGCTACGAAGTTCAGAGCGGCAGCCCTGACGATGGGCTAGCCGAAGGCAGCGTTGCCTCATTGAGCGAAAAGGATTCCACTCTGCAGGGCAGGGCGGCCCTGGGCAGCCGCGGCGACGGCTACTTGATTGGATTCTGCGAGGGCAGCGCCGTTCGAGCTGCCATAACCTTCCGCCATAATCCGACCATGTTCGTCCGGCTGACCGGCTCTCGCACAGATGGCGAGCTGCGGGGCAGCTTCACTTCCTCCTCTTCTGAAGGCGGCTTCTGGCAAGGGAACTTCAGAGCCATCCAGTTGACCACGGGAGCGGGAGATGTCATCAATCCCGACGCCGAAGCCGATCCCGTTAGCTTCACTCCCACAGACGCTGACCTCCTTCCTGAGCCAACCGAATACCTGGACCCGGAGGGGAACTGGAGCGCCCAGCAGGAGAGCGGCGTGAAAGAGACCTTCGTCATCAGATATCAAAGAAATACCATCCTCATGGTCAGAAATGTGCCTATGATCTGGCAGTGGTGGTTGTAACACAGGTTTACGAGGCCATTGGAGCTTGACATAAGGCCATTATCTTTGGAGTCCGAAAGATGCTTGTATCTCCTGTTCGTCTTAAAAGCCATGCGCTCTTTCATCATCGTAGGCCACAAGGCCACCACCGCTCCCAATTTCTCCTTGGAAGACATCCCAGGGACCTCCGGCCGCCTGGACATACTCTGCCGCGCCGTCACCGCCGCCTTCGTCCTCTCGCACGGCATCCGAAAGGATGTCTGCGTCTATCTGGTGCTGCTGGGCGGGGAGATTCCCAAGACCATACGGCTCGTAGGCGAGACGCTTCGTCATCTCAATCCGGACGAGCGCACTACCGCGGCTCTGCTCAAGAAGGCCCTGGCCGTGCCCGCGACCCCTACGTGGGCCATGTCCACCTCCGGCATCTTTGTGCGCACCGGCGGCCTGCCTGAGCTGCTGGCCGATCTGTTGGATGCAAAATTGATCTACCTGCGCGAAGATGGCGCAGACATTCGCAGCCTTGATGAAGGCAGCCTTTCCGGCGAGACGGCCTTCATCCTGGGAGACCACACCGGCATGACCACAGAAGAGGAGAGCCTGATAGAGCTGGCCGGAGCCAGGGTAGTCTCCCTGGGGCCGACCAGCCTGCACGCCGATCACTGCATTGTTCTCTTAAACTGGTTCCTGGACACCAACGTATTTATGCCGGTTTGATGATAATATCCGATTGAATGAATGGATGCAATTGCAGAGTTAAATCGAAGAGCCCGATTATCGCAGTGATATTAAACCTCCTCATCGCTGGACTCGGCCACGTTTATTTGGGGTACACCAAGCGAGGAATAGTTCTGTTCTTATTGACCGTCCTGATTGCAGTCATCAGCTCGGGTTTGGGCTGGATCGTGGGCGTAATCCTCTGCTCATACGATGCCTGGCAGCTGGCGAAGAATAGACCTGCACCCTTCGACTTCCTGGCGAAATATGTCGGCGAATTGTAGATTGCTTGGTTGTGTAAAGCATTGCAGTTATAAGCCTTGAAGTGCAAGTTGAAATGGAATGAGAAAGGCAGACGCAAAAGAGCCATCACAGCCACTCGCAGAGGTATTTGGCCATCTTGTGAAGGATCAAACCAGCAAAGCGAATCGATATCGATCCCTTCGCCTTTGTCCTTTTAACAATAAAGTTCCCAACTGCACCAAAGACAAAGCAAAGAATCCACTTGGTGTATGCAGCATTTATGAAACGCCTTCAAGATAAGCTCGATGAGCAGCTTGAGACTGCTCCGATAAATAATACAATCGAAGAGGTTTTTTAATGACTGCAACCAGGCAAGCTGTGCTCTTCTCAGAATCTAATAATCTTTACACCGCAAAGCCGGTAAATGTGGCTTCCGTTCCTCAGAGGAGTTCCTTTCGCTATCCAGGAGGAAAGACCTGGTTTGTTCCCGCCTTCAGAGAATGGATGAGCCACAAGTATCAAAAGCCGAAGAAGCTCATTGAGCCATTTGCCGGCGGAGGAATCATCAGCCTTACCGCACTTTTTGAAAATCATGTCCAATGCGCAGTCATGGTTGAGCTGGATGAAGACGTAGCCGCAGTCTGGCAATCCGTGGTTTCTGGGAACGGGCCGTGGCTGGCAGATCGCATTTTGTCCTTTAAGCTGTCTCGTGAGTCCGTGATTTCGGAGCTTTCAACTCCGGCAGTTGAGATCAAAGAGAGGGCTTTTCAAACCATCCTGAAAAACCGTACCTTTCATGGCGGTGTGCTGGCTAAGGGGTCCGGTCTAATCAAGTTGGGAGAGAACGGAAAGGGCATACGATCCCGATGGTATCCTAAAACACTGGCTAAGAGGCTTCTAAATCTCGAAAAGGTCTCCAGCAGGATAGATTTTCGCTCAGAAGACGGCTTGAAGGTCATGCGCGACTTTTCGGACCGAAAGGATGCTGTATTCTTCATAGATCCTCCTTACACTGCTGGAGGAAAGAAGGCAGGCAAGAGGCTCTATAAATATTGTGATATCGATCACGAAGAATTGTTCGCCATCTGCGAGGCGCTGCGAGGGGACTTCTTGATTACCTATGACAATGCCGATGAGGTAAAAGATCTAGCCAGAAGTCATGGATTTTCTATGCGACTAATTCCCATGAAGAACACTCATCATGCAAAAATGCAGGAGCTGGTCATTGGCAGAGACCTTTCCTGGATGGACCAATTGCAAGCTCTAATAAACCAGAAGTGTGAAAGCAAGACATGAAGAGTCATTATGATTGAAGAGAATCCAGAGAATCCCAAAGACAACATCTTGGACACAACCCGAAAGATCATCCGCCTCGGCCCCATCTGCGACAATTGCCTGGGCCGCCAGTTTGCCATGCTCTCCACCGGCCTTACCAATGCCGAGCGCGGGCGCTCCCTCAAGACGGTGCTGGCCATGCAGGCCTCTGCCGACGAGGACCGCGCCTTGCAGGAAGAGCTGGCGTCATCCTTCCGATCGGCGCGCCTCAAACTGGGCCGCAAAGACGAGGAGGATGCCCGCTGCACGGTCTGCCTGGGCGAGATGGCCCCCGCAAATCTGGACGCATGGGCGAACAAAGCGGCCGCCGCCATCGCGGGCCGGGAGATTGAGACCCTGGTGGTGGGCACCAAGATGTCCGGCCTTCTCTCTGAGAATGAGGAGTTGCTGCTGGCGGACGGCGGCTCCACCCACGCCGAGCCCTTCAAGTCGGAGCTGAATCGCGAGGTTGGAAAGAGGCTTTCCATCCTGACAGGAAAGACGGTTGATTTGAAGAACCCGGATGTGGTAGTTCACCTCAATTTGGAAAAAGGCGAGGTGGAGCTGCAAATCGCGTCCCTCTTCATTCGCGGGCGCTACAGGAAGCTCGTGCGCGGCATTCCCCAGACCCGCTGGCCCTGTCGCGAATGTCGCGGTCGCGGCTGCCCGCGCTGCCAGGGCACTGGCAAGATGTATCAGGAGTCAGTGGATGAATTGATCCGTCCAGCAGTGATGGAAGCGGCAGTCGCCGAAGACACCGTCTTTCACGGCGCAGGTCGCGAGGACATCGACGCCCGCATGATGGGCACCGGCCGCCCCTTCATTGTGGAGGCGGTGCGCCCCCTCATCAGGACAATTGATCTGGCCAGGCTGGAAGAAGAGATCAACCGCCATGCTGCCGGCAAAGTGGTGGTCTTGGGCCTCGCCAAGGCATATTCCGCAATGGTCGAGAAGCTAAAAGAGGCCACATTTGAGAAGACCTACACCGCCCTGGTCAGGCTGGGTGCAGAGGTTTCAGAAGAAAAGCTTAAATCCGTCCTGAAAGAATTGGAAGGGCCGATCGATCAGCGTACGCCAACCCGCGTGTCTCACCGAAGGGCAGATAAAGTCAGGGTGAGAAAAGTTCATAGTGCTGATCTACTAGAGGTTACGGGCAACTTGGCCCGCATAAATATTAGAGGCGACAGCGGTCTGTATATCAAGGAGTTGATCTCCGGAGATGGAGGCAGAACCCGCCCGAACCTCGCCGAAGTCCTTAGAGTCGATGCGATAGTCGAAGAAGTAGATGTAATAGATGTAGGTGGAGACTCAGATGGCACATCATCACGGAATGCGGAAGAAGTCAAGAGACAAGCTGAGCAGGACAGTCAGGGCTAGGGGTATATCCCCGGTAGTCAGGGCGATTCAGGAGTTCGAGACGGGCGCAAAGGTCCACGTGCTCATCGATCCGAGCATACACAAGGGCATGCCTCACCCCAGGTTCCACGGAAAGACGGGCGAGGTTGTAGGAAAGAGAGGTAGAGCCTTTGTCCTGAAGGTCACAGATGGCAACGCCACCAAGACCTTGATCACATTACCAGAACATCTGATGGCACAAAAATAGATGATTGTCAAAAGCGTATTGCAGGAGGACATTCTGACCATGGCGGAGGTCAGGGAGATCCTGGACCAGATCCGGCTGAAGCGAGCCGATGAAGAGGAACTGGGTTACGAACTGCGCCGGGCCATCAGACATGCGGAGCTCTTTAGCAAGGGCACTGCTGAAGAAAGCCTGGCAATGGTAGCGGAGCTCATGAAGCTGGAAAAGATGAACAAGGTGATTGCCGTAAAGATCGCCGATGTCAGG